>DASZPC010000171.1:0-4052 GCA_035550455.1 Chitinophagales bacterium
AACCAACATTGGCATTTACCAGCCCGACCAAAACCCCGGCGGCACCATAAAAATACCCGAGGGCAAAATATTTATCTATTTCAATGGCGACCACCGCGACCTTGAAAAACAGGTGCGTGCCGGTATTACTAAACTTTATGTTGATAAGATGGTGCATGGCACAGGTTTTTCGGAAGTAATACAAAATGCCGTATTGCTTAACCTGCCCGACTGGTACAAACAAGGTTTAGTTGATTACATAGCCCAGGACTGGAGCAGCGAAATGGAAGAACACCTGCGCGATGGCATCCTATCGGGGCGATATAAAAAACTGAACAAACTACCCCCGGATGAAGCCATTTTTGTGGGGCATTCCATTTGGCACTACCTGGAAGAAACGCACGGCAAAACTGCCGTTAGCAATGTAATATACCTTACCCGCATTAACCGCAGTGTTGACAACGGTTTTTTGTTTGTGCTGGGCACTAACCTTTCGCAAACTTTGGAACAATGGTATAAATATTATTACGACCGGTTTAGCAACGAGGCTAAAACCTCGGGGATGCCCGCCGATAACACCATTGTAAAAACCCGGATTAAAAAAGCCCTTGACTATTACAGTCCACGGGTAAGCCCCGATGGCCGTTATGTGGCTTATGCCAGTAACGATATGGGCCGCTATAAAGTTTACCTGCTTGATACCCAAACTAAGAAACGCAAAGTATTGCTGCGGGGCGGGTTCAGGACCAACACCCAGTTTACCGATGAATCAATACCGCTTATAGCCTGGGACCCTTCGGGCAAACGCGTGGCTATGATAAACGACAGGCGCGCCAACATTTACCTGCGTTTCTACGACCTTGAAAAAAAGAAAATGGAAGTTGACCCGGTGCGGAAGTTTCAGAAGATAGTGAGTTTTAATTTTGTTGATTCGAAGCAACTGGTGCTGAGCGCCATGCAAAACGGGCAAAGCGATATTTTTCTTTACAACATTGCCAGTACCACCACCCGAAAAATTACTGATGATTATTTTGATGATTTGTACCCTGCTTACATTTCAGCCGATAGTATTCATGGCATTATGTTTTCGAGCAACCGCGATGATGTTTCGCTGCAAAAGCAACGTTATGAGTCGCAGCTAATGCCTAAGCAGTTCGACCTCTATTTTTACGACCTTGATGCCAACCCCGGCGAATTATACCAGATTACAAGTACCCCACTGGCAAACGAAACCTATCCGCAAAATTTCAACGACAGCCTTTTTTGCTTTTTAAGCGATGCCAATGGCGTGCGCAACAGGTATGTGGGGCATTTTGAGCGGGTGTTTGACCACAACGAAAAAACATACCGTTTTGTAACCAAAGAAACCGATGAACTGGACTCGGTACAAGTACGCGAAAACATACCGCTTGATTCCGCCATTGACCGCAGCGAAGTTGATTTCCGCGATTCTTCTATTCAAAAAATTTACCGAACAGGGGGTGTAGTGGCCAACTACACTAACTATACGCATGGCATAATGGAACAGAGTGTAGCCGCTGGCGCCGGTATTGCGCTTGATTTGTACAGGATTAAGAATAAAGCCCAGTTTAGAAAATACGACATTACTTCAACAGCCACATCGGGCCATGCCCCGCAAACCGATTATATGCTGCATTTGCTGGCCCCGGTAAATGCGCCTGAAAAAGAAAAGAAAAAAGAGGAAAAACACCCTGTGGCAAGTGCCTTTAGCGATACCTCATCCACCCACCCCGGCAACAGGCCTTTTGATTTTCAAAGCGAGTTTGATTACGGTGTTAAACTGTTTGACTGGGATTCGGCATCGGCTTCAAAACTTGCTGCCGGTGAAAACGGATATGTGTTCCGGTTTTCAAAAGTACGCCCCTACTTTGTGCGGCTGATGGTTGACAAGGTAATTGCCCAGGTTGATAATAACCCGGTTATTTTGCGTTACCAGCCGTTTAACCCCGCTAACCCTGAATACAACACCAACCAGGTTGGCTTTATGATTAAAGTTGGGGTAACCGATTTGCTGGAGAACTATAAAATTTATGGCGGTTTCAGGCTGCCCTTTACCGGTATTAATGGCAACAGCGAATACTTTTTAACCTTCGAAAACCTCAAAAAGCGGCTCGACCAAAAATATACCTACTACCGCAGTTCGCAAACCACCAGCGCTTACAATAAACTCCCCTTTACCAATATCCCACTTCCGGATGGTTATGGGGTTGACTATAGCCTGAAGACTAACTACTTTGAAGCACAACTAAAATACCCGCTGGATGTATTAAACAGCTTCAGGTTTACTTTCAACTTCAGGAACGACAAGGTGGTGACTAAATCCGAAGATTCGTTTTCGCTGGTACAACCGGCCCTTTCAGATAACTGGCTGGGCGAGCGTACCGAGTATGTGTTTGATAATTGTATGGAGGTAATGACCAATATCCGGTATGGAACCCGTTTCAAAGTATTTGCCGAGGTACAAAAGGAATTCCCTACTGCCAGTAAAAAACTCTCCAGCGATTTTGAATTGCCCGTACCTAAATTCAATAACAAAGTGCTGGGTATTGTGGGTTTCGATTTAAGGCATTACCTGAAAATTTATAAATCCATTATCTGGGCTAATCGTTTATCGGGCGCCGTTTCGTTTGGTACCGATAAAATGATATACTATTTAGGCGGGCTTGATAATTGGATAACGTTACCTGCTACCAGTAAATTCAATTACAACACGCCTATTGACTATAACAATAATTACGCCTTCCAAACCCTTGCCACGCCTTTGCGTGGTTTTCAGCAAAACGCCCGGAACGGCGATAAATACCTGCTTGTAAACTCAGAGTTAAGGGTGCCCATTTTTTCAGCTTTTATTAATTCTACCATCAAATCCGATTTTATTAAAAACATGCAGTTAGTGGCCTTTTTCGATGCAGGTACTGCCTGGGAAGGCCTCTCGCCGTTTTCTAACAGCAATCCGCTGTTTAGCCAGCAGCTAACCAATTCCGATGTAAACCCTTCGGTAATAGTTAACCTGCATCAATACAAAACTCCGGTAATAATGGGCTTTGGCCCCGGCATTCGTACCACCCTGTTGGGCTACTTTATTAAGTTTGATGTAGCCTGGGGTTATGATACTGGTGTTATTACCCCAAAACCGGTTTACTATTTTTCGCTGGGAACAGATTTTTAAGCCAATGATTTTACGTTCAGAACATTTAGTTAAAGTATATAAAAGCCGCACCGTTGTAAACGATGTTTCGGTTAAGGTGGAGCAGGGTGAAATAGTTGGGCTATTGGGGCCTAACGGCGCTGGTAAAACCACTTCGTTTTATATGATAGTGGGCCTGATACCCCCTGACCAGGGAAAGATATTTTTGGGCGACACAGAAATAACCTCTTTGCCCATGTATAAGCGCTCGCAAAACGGCGTAGGCTATTTACCGCAGGAGGCTTCCGTATTCCGCAACCTTTCGGTGGAAGACAATATTGCAGCAGTGCTTGAAATGACTGCCCTGACCAAAACCCAGCAAAAAGAAAGGCTGGAAACTTTATTGGCCGAGTTTGGGCTTAACCGGGTGAGGAAAAGTATGGGTAATGTATTATCGGGCGGCGAACGGCGGCGAACCGAAATTGCGCGCGCACTGGCTACCGACCCCAAGTTTATTTTGCTGGACGAACCTTTTGCCGGTATTGACCCCATTGCCGTTGAAGATATACAGCGTATTGTAATGAAGCTGAAAGAGAAAAATATTGGGGTGCTGATTACCGACCACAACGTTCAGGAAACACTTTCAATTACCGACCGGGCTTACCTTCTTTTTGAAGGAAAAATATTGAAACAGGGAACTGCCGATGAACTGGCTTCGGATGAACAGGTGCGGCGCGTTTACCTGGGCCAGCATTTTGTGTTGCACCGAAAAACCATTTCCGATAACCTGCATTTTGAACGCAGCGATGAAAGGGTAAACTATGTTAGTATGCTGAAATACACCAACAGCGTATTAGGCATTACCGAGAATTTACTAAAGGTTACACAACAGGGGCCAGCAAAAATTGTCACCCGCCTTATGAAC
>DASZPC010000172.1:0-2249 GCA_035550455.1 Chitinophagales bacterium
GCCACTGCCTTCATAATTTCATTATACGCCGTGCGCCGGGTGGCCATCCCTGCAAGGTTAGTTAACCGGTAATCAATACTTACCGCCACATAGCCGCGCTTTGCCAGCAAACTGCATATCTCGTGCATACGGTCCACATGCCGGTCGCCATGCATAAAACTGCCGCCATGCGCAAATATTATCAATGGCCGCAGTACTGCCGTATCGCCGGTGGGTTGGTACACATCCATTAAAAGCGGGCGCCCGTTAACAACGGTGTAGGCCACACTATCTACCTGCCAATTAGTAAAAACCACATCTTTATACCGCACCAAAGCCGGGCCTTCTGCCCATGCCCGCAGGCAAAAACATAAAGCCAGTATAACAGAAAACCAATTTTTCATATGGCAAAAGTATTGTTTCTCTGTATTCTTATTGTATATATTCAAATCCCATCTGCACACACCTGCCTCTTTTTCAATTCCCGCACTATAAACTTATATTCGTATTTGTAATACCCTTCCCAATATGTCAACAGCAACCCTTACCCGCAGTCAATTGGCTTCTGCCATTGCCGCCAAATTAAAAGAGCAGGAAAACCAGTTAACCACTCAGTGGAACACCAAACACGCCGATTTCGATACCCGCTATTTTATTTGCGATGGCCTGTTGCCCGAAGATTGGATTAAAGATTATACCACTCATCTGCCCTCGCGCGAAACACTCCTGCTAAAAAGTTCCATCCGCGAACGTAAAAGGGTGGGCGTTGATTATAAAAATTACGACCCTATTATAGGCAATGTGCTCATGGCCTTCCAGGAACCCGAAGTGCTGAACGAAATAACGCGCATTACCGGGCTCGAAGGCATGGAAGCCGACCCCACCCTGTATGCCAGTGGCATTTCTATTATGGAACAAAACGATTTCCTGAACCCCCACCTCGATAATTCGCACGATGGCGAACAGCAGAAATACAGGGTTATCAATCTGCTCTATTATGTTTCCCCCGGCTGGAAAATTGAAAATGGCGGTAACTTCGAATTATGGGATATCAACGTAAGTAAACCAACCGAAATTCATTCCAAATTCAACCGCCTGGTGGTTATGGAAACCAACAACATCAGCTACCACTCGGTAAATAAAGTAAAAGCCGATGCCCGCCGCGTATGTGTTTCAAACTACTACTTTGCCACAAAGGCTTCCGGGGCCCATAAAGATTTCAGGCATATTACCACCTTCACCGGCCGCCCCGAAGAACCGGTAAAACGCGCCGTATTAAAGGTAGTGGATGGCTTTGTTTTAAATACGGTGGCAAAGGCATTCCCATCGCTGCTCAAAACTTCCAAACACCGCATTAAAGATAAATAGCAATTAATTTAAGCAGGTAACCTCTTATCTGTTTATGTATTCAATTGCCTGTACTTTTAGCCACCGGGCATAAAAAAACCAACCCGGTTATGGATTGGTTTTCTATATACTTTAATAGTTATCCTTTTAAAACATATTCAGCCAGGTGCGCATATACTCCCAGCTTGAGCCTTCAAGCGTAAAGGCAATAATGGCCCAAACCAAAAACAGGAATGGCAGCAACACACTCATCTGGAACCCCTTCTTTTCATGCTTTAAGTGCATAAAGGTGCCCATAATGTAAATCACCTTTACTACCGAAAAAATAGCCATCAACAGGCTTATCAGCCAACGGAACTTTCCGCCATCTTTCACTAATTCATCGTACGAAATAGCAATACTTACCTCGGCTATGGTTACCACCGAAAGTACAATGATGGTTTTTAAAACCTCTTTTCTTCCATCGCTGTATTCGCCGTCTGTCCAGTGTAAATGGCCTTGTACTGGTTCTTCAAAATCCATGTTTATTCGTATTTAGTGTTGTTTATAAAATTAGTATTACAGCAGGTAAAAGCAAAGAAATACGTAAACCCATACAAGGTCTACAAAGTGCCAGTAAAGACCAAGTTTCTCCACCATTTCATAGTGGCCGGTTTTTTCAAACCGTCCGTTCATTGTCGAAACCATCAGCCATATATTTAGTATTACGCCACCGGTTACGTGCAATCCGTGGAAACCGGTTATAACAAAAAACAACTGGCCAAAATTGGTAACCTTCGTTACAGCCGAGGCCGAAGTAGGCGTCATACCACTGTGTATTAAGTGGCTCCACTCAAAATACTGGCAGGTTACAAACCCTATACCACACAAAATAGTAGGCAATAAAAATTTCACTACCCCCCATTTGTTCATACGGTAACCTT
>DASZPC010000173.1:0-4124 GCA_035550455.1 Chitinophagales bacterium
TAACTGTTCAGGTCGGCGTTCGAAACTATTTCGCGCACCGTATCTTCCTCGCTAATCTGCCGGGTAAACCGGCGCGTGGCGCTGTCGCGGCTGCCGTCGGGTATTTCCTGCAAATCATCGAACAACGAAAAATTAAGGTGCGAAAAACCCCATTTGCGGTGTATGCCTACCGAGGCCGTTGCATCGGTTTCGCTGAACGCTGTGCCAAACACCCGGCCATCGTACTTATCGGTATAATCAATAGCATGTTTGTGCGAAAAACGCGCCATCCAGTCTATCCCCTTCTTCGTGCCTTCCACCATACCCGAAAAACCCACCTGCTGGTTATTGGTGCAATACTCGGCTATAATATCGCCCAGCAGCTTTCCTTCGGGCGCCGGTTGTGTGGGTATAAGGTTTACCACGCCTGCCAGGGCATCGCTGCCATAACTCAGGCTGGCAGGGGCTTTAATTACCTCTATACGGTCAATGCCGTATTGGTCTACCTCAATACCGTGTTCATCGCCCCATTGCTGGCCTTCCTGCCGGGTGCCATCGTACAAGGTTAAAATCCGGTTGTAGCCAAGCCCGCGTATAAACGGTTTCGATACGTTCGGGCCGGTAGTAACGGCAGTTACGCCCGGCACTTTGGTAATAGCATCAATTACATTGTTCGATAAATTACTTTGCAGGTACTCTTTATCAATAGCCACTATAGGCACCGGGCTGCGGCGTATTTCAGTGCCTTTCGAAACACCCGTTACCACCACCTCCTGCAACTCGCCCGCCTCCTGCGACAAATAAACCACTAAAGGTTTCGTATCGCTGGTGCTGGCTGTTACCACGCGGGTGGTGTACCCAACCAGCTTTATTTGCAATAAAAATTTACCATTGGGCACATTATCGAAGCTGAAATTACCCGCGGTATCAACCATAGCGCCTATTTTAAGGTCGGGTATGTACACTACGGCCCCGTACAAGGGGTCTTTGGTATCTTTGTCAAACACCTTGCCGCGCAGGCTGTTTTGCGCTAATATTGGGTTCGCTAATAGCAAAGAGAAAAAGATAATAATTATATTTTTCGCCATTACGCCCGCCGGTTATTAATATGCTGTTTTTATTAAAGAGAGGCCAATATTAACATCATTACAAGGTGGGTGCAACTTACCTGATTTTTTATTTGCAGAATTTATGAAATGGTTTCTCAACTGTTAGGAAACAGGTATAATAATCGCTTATTTTTAATATCTAAAAATATTTCCGCCGTTCTGTATAAAAAATAAAACCATAATCATTTTTGCCTGCACAACTATAGCATAAGCCGAAGTGTCGTTGATTTTTATATTTTTGCCCGGATTATGAAACGGGGCAGGTTTTCTCTTTTCAGGGCGGTATTGCTACTGACATTAAATGTCCTCTTTCTTTATTCAGCCTCAGTCCACGAAATACACTTCATTTTTACCCATCATGATTTTGGATTTAACGACCATTGCGATAACCACATACATGCCAGGTCCGAACATTCTGAGTGTCTCCTCTGCAAAATAGATTTAAGCAGTTTTGTAAATTCATTTACCCAATACGAACCTGCACAACAAGTATTTTTAACCGATAGGACCGATTACAGGCTTTGTCATGTTATATTGTCGGGGCCCACTTATATCCTCTGCCTGCGCGGCCCGCCTGCAAAAGCCTGATTCCTGTTTTACAACCTGAATGATAGCCCGCCTGCCCAATGCAGGTTATGGCTGTATTATGTTATTCTCTTAATCTCCATCTAAATTGAAGAGGATTCATTTCCTTACTGTTTGTATAGGCCTGTTTACCTGTATGCAAAGTTTCGGGCAAAATATGGACTGTCGTATTGTGTTAAGCGGTGTTGTGCTTGATTCAAACACACTTAAGCCCCTGGACGATGCGGCTGTTGCCATTGAAGAAACGCAAACAGGCGGCTTTACTGATAGTACCGGGAAGTTCAGGATAACAGGTTTGTGCAAAGGAAAGGCCATTGTTTCAGTATCGCGTATAGGTAGTAAAACGCTGCTATATGAAATAACCCTGAAAAAGGATACAACAATTACACTTTTCCTTGAACACCCGGGGCTGGAATTAGGGGAAGTAGAAGTAATACAGGAAAAACATACGGCCCCCCTTTCATCCATTTCATCAGAGGAAATAAAAGGTATTGCCCTGCTGAAAACCCGGGGCGAGACATTAGGTGAATCCTTGAAAGAAATAAGCGGGCTTAACTCTATCCAAACAGGGCCTACCATCTCAAAACCTGTTATACACGGTTTATATGCCAACAGGATTTTGATATTAAACAATGGGGTACGGCAGGAAGGGCAGCAATGGAGTAACGACCACGCGCCTGAAATTGACCCTTTTATAGCCAATAAAATAACCGTTATCAAAGGGGCGGCGAGTATTCGGTATGGCGCCGATGCTATAGCTGGGGTGATTTTGCTTGAGCCTGCCGACCTTCCCGACGAGCCAGGTATAGGCGCAACTTTTACCGAAGTGGCGGGAAGCAACGGCCTTATGGGAGGAACATCCGCAGCAGTAGAGGGCGCTTTTGGTAAAAAGTTTACCGGGCTGTCTTGGAGAGTACAGGGAACATTAAAGCGCGCAGGAAATTACCGCACGGCGCACTATTACCTTGAGAACACCGGTTTTTTTGAAGGTGATTTTTCAGTGGCGCTTCAGTACCATCATAAAAATTACGGGGCAGATGTTTTTTTCAGCGAGTACAATAACAAAGCTGGTATTTATACCGGCAGCGATGTTGGGAACCTGACGAATTTACTAGCAGCTTTTGCCCGCAAGGTTCCTATTACACCCTCCTATTTTACCTATAAAATAAACCGTAGCTATGACATAGTTCGGCATGATTTGCTGAAAGCGAATGCCTGGTACGATTTTAAAAAAGCCGGAAAATTGGAAGCGGTGTATGCCCAGCAATGGGATGAACGGGCCGAATATGATGTTGATTTACCTTATACCAACGATCCTGCCGTTTTAAAAAAGCCGGAGGTGGCGTTCAATATCATTACCAGCACTCTCGATATTGCATACCATCACAAATCATGGCATAATATAAGCGGCAGCTTCGGGTTAAACGCTATAACGCAGGGTAACGTATATGAAGGGTTGAGCAGCCTTATCCCCAATTTCCGAAATTATGGGGGGGGCGTTTACTGCATAGAAAAATACACCCGGAACAAGTTTACCGTTGAAGCCGGTATAAGGGATGATTACCTTTGGGAACGTGCTTTTGTACTGGATTACATTACATTGGTTAAAAGCCACCCTACACATGCTTATAATAATGTTTCATTTACGGCGGGGGTCTCCTATCGTCCCCTTGGCAACTTATCATTTGACCTGAATTTTGGCAGCGCATTCAGGCCGCCCAGCATCAATGAACTATATATTGAAGGGGTGCATTTGAGCGCTGCTACTTACGAGCTGGGCGATTCGTTACTAAAGTCAGAACGTTCGTACAATACTACGGCATCGGTAAAATACCGTAATAAGTGGTTTAACGGCGAGGTAGTGGCTTATTTTAATTATTTCAATAATTATATTTATTCAAAGCCACAACTTACCAGCACAGGCGTACCGGTTACGGTTACCTTGTATTCGGGGTTTTTCCCCTTGTCCGTTTATACCCAAACCAATGCTTATTTCACCGGCACGGATGTTGACTTGACTTTCTACATCTGGAAGGGGTTGTCGTTACAATCAAAACTATCGGTACTGAGGGCGTATAACGTATCAGCGCATGATTACCTGGTTTTAGCGCCTGCCAACCGGTGGGAAAATATAGCGAAATATGAATTTACGCATATTAAAAAGCTCAGTTCGTTGTACTTTACTTTTTCTGACTTGTGGGTAATGAAACAAAGCCATGTTCCGCCCAACAGCGACTATGTTCCACCGCCTAAGGCTTATGTTTTACTCAATGCAGGGGTGGGATGTTCATTCCCAATCCGAAAGCAAAAGATGGATATAGACCTTAGCGTTTACAATCTTGCCAATGCTTCTTACCGCGACTATTTAAACCGTTTTCGTTACTACACCGATGACCTGGGCATTAATGCTATGCTAAGGGTTGACTTTACACTTAATTACTATAAGAAATA
>DASZPC010000174.1:0-7915 GCA_035550455.1 Chitinophagales bacterium
ACGTTAATCAATGGGCATTGCAGAAGATAAGCGCTGAACAGGCCTGGGATGTTTCACATGGCTCTTCAAACGTGGTTGTAGCCATAGTTGATAATGGCGTGCGGATAAACCACCAGGACCTTAGCGGTAACCTTTGGACAAACACGGGTGAAACAGCCAATAACGGGCTTGATGATGATTTTAATGGCTATACAGATGACGTGCATGGGTATGATGTGGCTGACAATGATGCCGACCCCAGCCCGCCCACAGGTATTTCGCAAAGTGATGAATGGAACCACGGAACCCATTGTGCAGGTATTGCTTCGGCTGCTACTAACAATGGTACAGGTATAGCCTCGGTAGGTTTTAATACCCGTATAATGGCTGTTAAATGTACTAAGAGCAGCAGCGGTAATGGAGGGCAGCTTACTAATGTTGATGATGGTATTACTTATGCTATGCGTAATGGCGCAAATGTTATCAGCATGTCTTTCGGTAGTAATGGTAGTTCAGTTACCGAGCAATTGCTTATTTCTTCATGTATCAATAAAGGGATTGTAATGGTAGCTGCCGCCGGTAATGACGATACCACCGCAGCTTTTTATCCTGCTGCTTATAACGGTGTAATTTGTGTTGGTGCTACCGACCAAAACGATAAAAAGGCTTCATTCAGCAACTATGGCAGCCGTGTTGATGTAATGGCGCCGGGGGTGGGCATTTACAGCACATTGGCCAGCGGCAGCGGTTCGGATTATGGCTTTTTTAGCGGTACTTCTATGGCCTGTCCTATGGTGGCGGGCCTTGCCGGGTTGGTTTTAGCGGTTCATCCATCGTTTACCCCGGCACAGGTGGCTAACCAGATAAAAAGCACTGCTGATAATATTTCGGCTGAAAACCCTGGCTTAAATGGTATGCTTGGCGGCGGTCGAATTAATGCATCGAGGGCCATTGGTGGAAGCACTTCAACAGGAATCACTGCTGTTAATGCGCTTACAGGAGTAAAATTATTCCCGAACCCCTTTAGCAGCCAGGTAGCTATTACTGGTTTAATACCTAATGGCAATTGCGTAATTGAATGTTATGATATGGAAGGCAGGAGGGTAGCAACACCGGTTAATGCACAGGGTACCGGTGCAGTTGTTGAAACCAGTGGGTTAGCAACCGGGGCTTATATCATTAAATTAACATCTGGTGGCGAATCGGCCTGTTTCAGGTTGATGAAGTTTTGATTTTATAGGTAAATGCTATACTTGTACAATAGAACCCGGTTTAATCGTTTATAGCAGTTGAAAACTTAATTACAATAATTTTATGAAAACTTTTTTTGCCGCAGCACTACTTATAATTCTCTCCATCAGTTCTAACGCCCAGAATAATAGTAATGACAAAAAGAAGGGCAATTTTAGCGAAACAGTTAAGCAATTGCCCGATATGTTGGTTGCCAAGGCTGATAATGGCCCGGATAGCAGCATGTATTTTTTGAAGAATGATAACCTGCAACTTACAGTGCAGCCTGCCTGGCAGCAAAATGGTACTCAGGTAGGTAATGAGCTAAAATTGCAGAAGGTTAATGACGAGCCTTTAGATGCCACCTTCCCTATACCTGATAAAAAACTGGCTAACGGCCTTACCGTTACTTTAATGAACTATAAAAAGCCTGCTGATGATAAGAAGCAGCAAATAACCGCGCAGGTTAAATCGCATTTGCAGGCTTTGTATAAGGCTGACGGAAAACAGGCAAGTAGTGACGAGATGAACGCACAACTGGGCAATATGATAAAAGGCCCGGAAAAGTTTACCACTTCTGCGGGGCTTGAAGGGGAAATTTATTTGGTGGACGATTTTCAGCCGCAGCAATCTAATTTCTCGGTAATATTCATGGCTCCCGGCACTAAACCCGGCGCTACTATCTTTATTCAGTTTAATTATTATCATTTTATGTATGATAATGCGCTGCCTGACGATATGAATGATTTAAAGGTGTTCAGTTTCCCCGATGACCAGGCCGCTTATGTTGACTTTACCAAGAACATATTGAAAACCCTGCGGGTAAATTAAGCCTATATGTACCTTACAAAAAGGCTAACGCTTACACTGGCAGCTACGTAAAGCCAGGGTAACCAGCTTGGCGCCCCAAAAAAATTAGCATGGCAGGGATAGTAAAAGAAACCATGAATATGCACCAGCATCATTTCAAAAGCTGTACCGCATATTGCTGCCACTACCGCCAGTAATGCCCCTATAGGGGTGCCATCGGCATAGCGCCAAAACGAGAGTGCTGCCAGCCCAAGCCAAATATCCTGAAAGCCGCCGGTTTGGGCAGGTATGAGGCCACTACCGGCGTAAAGGGCTAAAAATATAAGTGGTGAAGCCAGCGCCAGTGATTTATTATGGGCAAGGTGGGGGGTAAAATAAGGTGCGCAAATTTTGTGCAGGGTTCCAATTAAAACTACTGCTGAACCAAACAGAAGAGGCACCCAAACAGGCATATTAACTGGTAAAAACGGCAAAAAAGGGAAAGGGCCATCGGCAGGGTAGCCATCGGTTTTGGTAACTACATGTATAAAATCGCCGGTGGTACAAACAATTGCCCCTAAAAGGAAGCAAATTGCAAAAAAAGACGCTGAAAAAGCCTTGCTGGTTTTGGCCGGTTTTTCAGGATGGGTAATGGTAATCTTCACCATGCTAATGTATTATAATTTTGAAGCGCCGAAAAGCGCTGTGGAAAGGGCTACATACGGTTAAGTATTTGTTAACGCGAAACTGCTATTTTTGCAGTGTATTTAACCTATGGCACCTACCATCAGATTTACCAATCCCCGCAAAACCAATTTTCACCGTGTAGTGTCAAAACGGGTGGATGCCTATTTTAAGGATAATAATATTTCTATGCAGGCCGATTACCGGATGGTTATAAAAACCCTTGTAATGTTTGGGCTGTACTTTATACCCTATTTCCTCATTGTATCGGGCAAATTGCCATTATGGGCTATGTGGCTTGGCACGGCTGTTATGGGTCTGGGCCTGGCTGGCATAGGCATGTCGGTAATGCACGATGCCAACCATGGGGCCTATTCAAAAAAGCGCTGGCTAAACAGGTTATTGGGTTATTCGCTTGACATTGTAGGTGGTAATTCCGATAACTGGCGTATACAACATAACCAGCAACACCACACTTTCACCAATATCCATGGGCATGATTATGATATACGTGAGCGTATGCGCCTGCGGTTTACGCCAGCCATTGATCATAAGCCGGTTCACCGATTTATGATGTTGTATGTGTTTGTACTATATGCCCTGCAAACATTTTTCTGGGTGTTGCTAAAGGATTTTGCCAATTTTTTTCAATATGTAAATGAAAATAAAGATGGGCTTAGCGCAGCAGCAAGGGTAAAGCGCTTTATGGGTATGTTGGTGGCAAAATTGTTTTATGTTTTTTACCTGTTGGTAGTCCCTGTGCTGGTGCTGCATTTAGCTTGGTGGCAGATTTTAATTGGCTTTTTAACCCTGCACGTGGTGGCGGGTTTTATTTTAACCGTGGTTTTTCAACTGGCCCATGTGGTTGAAAATACGTGGTTCCCGGAACCGGATATGGATGGTAATGTGGAAGAAGAATGGGCTATCCACCAAATGCGTACTACCGTAAACTTTGCCCCAAAAAGCAGGCTTATTACATTTTATGTAGGCGGGTTAAACTACCAGGTTGAACACCACCTTTTTCAGCGTATTTGCCATGTCCACTATCCCGCTATTGCACCTATTGTAAAACAAACTGCCGAGGAATTTGGTGTGCCTTATCTAAGTAACGAAACCTTTGGTGCTGCGTTTGCATCGCATGTAAGGCTGCTTAAAAAGCTTAGTTTCAACGAGGTTTTGCATACGGCAATGGATATGTAATACAATGGCCGAAGCAATTAAAACCAGCATAAATACCCCGGAGCAAATACCGGCTGTTGCCAAACAAATATTGGAAATGAATGAAGGGCATACACGTGTTTTTGCCTTTTATGGCCCTATGGGTGTGGGTAAAACCACGCTTATAAAAGCCCTGTGTGCCCAAATTGGCGCCACGGGTAACTTGTCTAGCCCCAGTTATAGCATAGTTAACGAGTATGCTGTTTCAAACGGTACTGTAAAGGTGTACCATATTGACCTTTTCAGGTTAAAGGATATTGACGAGGCCTTTGCCGTAGGGATAGAAGAATATATGAACGGAAGCGATTATTGTTTTATTGAATGGCCGGAATTAATAGAGGGTTTGTTGCCCCCGGAAACCATTAAAGTGCATATAAGCACTGAAAATAATACCCGCGAATTGGTTATATTTAACCGTTAAATTTTGCACCCAGATGGCTGATAAAAGTAAAGGATTTGAAGGCATTGTAACTAAGTTAGGCCTTCAGCCTATGGAATCGGCGGCAATGGTAGCCTCCCGCAAAGCCAAGTTGTTTATTGGCTTACCCAAAGAAACCACTTTCCAGGAACACCGTATTGCTTTAACCCCCGAAACTGTTCGTAATCTTGTTGCTAACAGGCACCGTATTATTATTGAGCGGGGCGCCGGTAAAGACTCTCATTTTTCAGATAATGATTATTCAGAGGCGGGCGCCGAAATTGTTGAAAGCGCCGATGAAGTATATAAGGCTGCCATAATTATAAAAGTAGCCCCGCCCCGCACGGATGAAATTAACCTGATGCAGGTTAACCAAACCCTTATTTCGCCTATTCATTTGCCAACTATGAGCAAGGAATATATTGAGCGGATGATGAAGAAGAAAATAACCGCCCTTGCTTTTGAATATACTAATGATGAAGGAGGGAAGTTTCCTTTTGTGCGTGCCATGAGCGAAATTGCCGGCAGCAGCGTAATACTTTTGGCTGCCGAGTTTTTGAGTAACGCCAACGAAGGGCGTGGGGTTTTGTTAGGTGGCATATCGGGCGTTCCACCGGCTAAAGTGGTTATATTAGGCGCCGGGGTGGTAGGCACTTATGCGGCCCGTGCGGCCATAGGATTAGGGGCAACGGTTTCGGTTTTTGATAATAATGTTTACAAACTGATGCGGTTGCAGGAAAAAATAAATTCGCGTGTATTTACCTCTACTATTTTGCCCGGCGTACTGGAGCAGGAATTAAAGGCCGCTGATGTAGCCATTGGTGCAATTCATTCAAAACAGGCACAAACGCCCGTTATCGTTACAGAGGATATGGTTTCGAAAATGAAACCCGGTAGTGTAATTATTGACGTAAGTATTGACCAGGGCGGCTGTTTTGAAACTTCAGAAGTTACTTCGCACGCACACCCAACTTTTAAAAAATACGATGTAATACATTACTGTGTACCGAATATCCCATCGCGGGTATCGCGCACGGCATCTTATGCCTTCTCTAATATCCTTACCCCTATTTTGTTGCGTTGCGGCGACTTAGGCGGATTTAAGAGTCTGATATTAGAAGATAGCGGCACCCGCAGCGGTATTTATCTTTATCAGGGTAAACTTACCAACGAGCATCTTTCAAGCCTCTTTGGTATAAAGAGCAGCAACCTCGATTTACTTTTTGCATCAAACATCTAATACAGTTTTTCGGCCTGCAAAATAACTATGCAGTATTACCGAAAGCATAATTAAAAGGGTACCGATAAAAAAGCCGGGACCCAGTGTTTTGTTTTCGCCAAAAATGATAAACGCTAGGGCTATGCCATAAACCGGCTCAAGGTTCAGCGATAAATTCATGGTAAAAGCCGTAAGGTAGCGCAGGGCGTTGAGTGAAAGTATCATAGTAATGTGTGTGCAACCCAGGGCAAGGATAAAAAGCAAAACCCAATCGGAAGTGGACGGCAATATTTTAGATGGGTGTATGTAATGCACATAAAATGGCATAGTTAGTGTTAATAGTACCAGGCCGGTAAATATTTCGTAAAATGAAACGGTAATACTTGGTACATGGGTTACAATCTTTTTATTCAGGATATTGAACAGCGCACTTGTTAGCGCTGCCAAAAGCCCCATAAAAATACCTGCATAATTGGCGCTGCCGCCGGTATAAAATATAATGCCTATACCAGCCATGCCCATCGTACTGTATATCAATTCCCTTTTATCAAATTTCTTCCCGGTAATAATGGGTTCAAGCAGGGCTGAAAATAAAGAACTGGATGAAAATATGCTGAGTGTTATGCTAACGTTTGAATATTTAATAGCTCCGTAAAAAAACAACCAATGCACCGTTAAAATAGTCCCCACGGTAATTATTGAAAACAAATATTGCCGGGGCACTTTTAACGATTGCCTTGTTACCATTGCAAAAATGAACAACGATATGCTGGTAATAATTACCCGGTACCAAACCAGTAGGTTTTCACTTAAATCAATGCCCTTGCCCAATACGCCGGTAGCCCCCCATAGTAAAATGGAAATATGCATTTGTATATAAGCCCGGGTAATTTCAGACTGTTTGTGGTAATGGTTGAGCATGAGTTTTGGCCAAAAAGCGCGCTAAAATAGGTTTTTGCCGTAGAATGCTGCCGAAGCTGAAGGAGGAAAGAAAAGTGGATAAAAATGAAAGGAGAAAGTTAGCGTATTGGCGGTTTACTTAAAAAGGTTTTTGAGCACTAGTTCACGATAATCGAATATGGCTTTCACTTTTTGGTGGACAAAAACGCGACCGGCCACCCACCCAAAAACTGATTTTCCTATATCGTAGTGCAGTATATCCGTCATTAATATGCCACCTTCTGCAACTTTAAAATGATGCTCATGATGCCAAATACTGTAAGGGCCGCTGCGTTGCTCATCTACAAAATAATGGGGCGCGTTAACATGGGTTATTTCAGTAACCCAATCCATAGGCACGTTTAATAATGGTTTTATGCGGTAGCGTATAAAAAGACCGGGGTAAATGGTGTCAGGCATATCTGATATTGTTTTGAAATCAAGCTGAGGCGGGGTTATAATTTTCAGGTTTGCCGGAGATGAAAAGAAATTCCAGGCTTCATTAATTGTTACAGGTAAAAATTGTTCGCGCCTTAAATAGTGCATCATTTTATTTTGCTTTAAACAAACCGAAGTAAGTATTGTTTGCGCGTTTTCCTTAATTATAGCAGGCCCTCCAATACTTAATTATTTATTTTGCGGTATTAAACAGTAGCAGTGAAAAGGTATAGCCAGATTTTTATTGTTTGTTTTTTAGCCATCCTGCCCTTTAACACCCAGGCACAGCAGTGGAGTAAGAGCAAGGCCCGCGACTGGTATGCCGGTAAGGACTGGCCGGTAGGTTGCAATTTTATACCCAGCACTGCTATTAACCAATTGGAGATGTGGCAGGCCGAAAGTTTTGACTCTGTTACCATTGATCGGGAACTTGGTTATGCCGAAAGTATTGGATTTAATACGGTAAGGGTTTTTCTGCACCATCTGGCGTGGCAGGAAGACGCGGTCGGATTCAAAAAGCGGGTTGATGAATATCTTACCATTGCCAATAAACACCACATCTATACCGTTTTCGTGTTTTTTGATGATTGCTGGAATGCTACTTACCATACAGGGAAACAACCAGAGCCGAAAATAGGGGTGCATAACTCGGGCTGGGTACGCGACCCCGGTAAATTGATTTATGAAGAACAGGACACTCTTTACCCCATTTTAGAAAGTTATGTAAAGGATGTTCTCAATACCTTTAAAAACGACCCGCGCATTTTAATGTGGGACCTTTACAATGAGCCGGGAAACTCAGCTAATGGCAGGCGTACGTTGCCATTGCTTAAAATGGTGTTCAAATGGGCAAGGGAAGTAAATCCATCGCAGCCGGTAACCGCCGGTGTGTGGACAAAAGCGTTACCAGCCCTGCGCTCGTTTCAGTTAAAACATTCAGATGTTATAACCTACCACAACTATTTTAAGGCGCCCATGCACGCTTCAGCCATTAAGGCCTT
>DASZPC010000175.1:0-12304 GCA_035550455.1 Chitinophagales bacterium
ATAACCGTGGCCATGGGCAAAGCACCTTTACCGACAGGAAGCTGGATTACTCGCTTTTAAGCGAAGATGTGGTTGACCTGCTACAACAATTGAAAGTTGACAGTGCTTACGTAGTGGGCTTTGGCGATGGCGGCATTATAGGCTTGTATATGGCGCTGAACCACCCCGGTATCGTACGCAAACTGGTGGCTATAGGCGCCAATTATAAGGTTGATACAACTGCTGTTTACAGCGAAGTGCTAACTAAGGTAAAAGCATGGGATACCGATAAGATGCAGCAGTACGTAAGCACCCATTTTAAAGGGTACCGTAACTATGGCCTTTTGCCCCAGTTTACCCAGCGCATGAAAACCATGTTGCTTACCGAGCCTAATTTAACTTTAAACTCGCTTGGCGACATTAAATGCCCCGTGCTTTTTATGACCGGCGACCACGATATTATTAAGCTAGCGCATACAGCCGAGATGTTTGAGCATGTAAAAGAAGGCTACCTGGCGGTAATACCTGGCACCAAACACTACCCGCAAAAAGAGAAACCGGGCGTGGTTAATAATATTATCCTCGATTTTTTGAGCCGTAAGTTTGTAAAACTCGATAGGTTCTGAATTACTTCTGGTCGTTGAAAGTATAGTTGGTTGAATCCATCAGCACTTTATCCTGCTCGTAAATTGTGCGGCTGTTGATACGCCCTTTATCATCGTAATAATAATGGAATACGTTATTATGCAGCGTATCGCCTTTGCTGCTTACCTGTATAATATTGCTTACCAGGTTTTTTGAATCATGGCCCAGGAAAACCATCCCGTAATTTTCATAAGCCGGGAAGTTTTGTTTTTTTAGGTCGTAGGTATAATATACCACTAAAGCCGGTTGGGCGGCGGTATCCAGCACAGTGGTTTTAACCTGGTTGCCATCCTTATACTCCGATTGGGTGTAATTAATAACCCCCATATCGTTAAAATCTTCGGTACCGGTTATATAACCATCGGCATCATGCTTGTAAATTTTTATATAAGTGCCGCGCGGCGTATGGGTTACCGAGCTGTCAACCAAACCATTGCTGCCTAAATAAAGTGTGGTGTTAATAAAGTAATTGTGTACTGAATCGGCATACTGTTGTAAAATGGTATTGCCTTCGCGCTTATAAGTGGTTACACCACCTTCGCCGGTGCGGGTGCTGGCGAGTACGCCATCGGTATTGTAGGAGTATTCGGTAGAGTAACCCCTGTTAGATGACATTTTTTTAATACGCTCTTTTGAAAGGTCGCGGCCCTTATTGCAGGCGGTAAAAGCAATAGCTGTTGTTAAACACAATAGAAGGAATGATTTGTTCATACGCTTTAATTTTTTTTAAGCGCGCAAGATTAATCAAAATAAAGCTAAGCTGCCTGTGGGTGGTTTTAATTAGCTTTTATTTCGCTTATTAGTTGTTGCAGTACCGCTTTGGCATCGCCAAAAAGCATAGAGGTTTTTGGCTGGTAAAAAAGGTCGTTGCTGATGCCTGCATAACCGGCTTTCATGGAACGCTTATTTACAATTACGGTTTTGGCATTTTCCACCTCCAGTATTGGCATTCCAAAAATAGGGGATGATTTGTCGTTTTTTGCCGCGGGGTTTACCACGTCATTAGCGCCCAGTATCATCACTACATCGGCTGTTGAAAATTCGGCATTGGCCTCTTCCATTTCAAGTAGTTTGGGGTAAGGCACATCGGCTTCGGCCAGCAATACGTTCATGTGGCCGGGCATACGCCCTGCTACCGGGTGTATGGCATATTTTACCTCCACGCCTTTTTCCTCCAGTGTTTTTTCAAGCTCGTGGCAGGTATGCTGCGCTTGTGCTACAGCCAGCCCGTAGCCCGGCACAATCATTACCTTCTTGGCATAGCTCATCATAATAGCCGCATCGCTAAGCGAAACTTCCTTTACCTGCCCTTCGCTGCCTTCCTTATTGGTTTTATTTGCTGAAGGGGTTGAAAACGCGCCGATAAGCACATTGGTAAGCGAGCGGTTCATGGCCTTACACATTAAAATGGTAAGGATGGTACCTGCCGAGCCCACTAAAATACCGCCGGTTAGCATGGCTGTGTTGTTGTATAAAAAACCGGCACAGGCTGCTGCCACACCGGTAAAAGAATTAAGCAATGAAATAACCACCGGCATATCGGCGCCGCCAATAGGTAGCACAAATAAAATACCATAGGCCAGGCATAGCACCATTTCTATATACAGCCAACCGGGGTTTAATATGGGGCTAAGAACAATATAAGCCCCCAGCAATAGTATAATAGCCAGCATACCTATATTCAGGAATTGCTGCATGGGGAATACCTTATCCCCAAAGCGCCCGTTTAATTTGCCCCACGCCACCATTGAACCGCTAAACGAAACCGTACCTATTACAAGGCCTACTGTAATGGCCAGTACTTTGGTGGTTTCGCCATTGCCAACGTGGTATATTTCAATTAAGCCTATTAAAGCGGCGCAGGCGCCCCCCATGCCATTAAACAGCGAAACCATTTCGGGCATTTGGGTCATTTGCACTTTGCGGGCGGCCTGTGTGCCTATAATAGCGCCAAGTGCCAGGGCAAGCAATATCCAGCCGCGGTTGGCAAGGTGTGCACCGTTAATGGTAAACATTACAATGGTTGCTACCACGGCAATTGCCATGCCCGCAGCGGCAATACGATTACCGCGCCGGGCGGTATCGGGGTGGCTTAGCATTTTAAGGCCAAGTATATAAGTTACCGAGGCTACCAGGTAACACAGGGCTAAAATATCGGCAGGTAAAAGGTTCATAATTATGGGGGTTTATTAATGGGTGTTTGGTTTTGTTTCAATAAGTTTTACTTCCGTTTTTTAAACATTTCAAGCATCCGGTCGGTAACTACAAAGCCGCCTACCACATTTAATGTGCCAAGTAATACCGCTATAAAGCCCATAGCAAGCGATGGGTAGTCGTTGGCTGGTACCTGGCCCATTACAATAATAGCCCCCACCACTATAACCCCATGTATGGCGTTAGCGCCGCTCATTAAAGGGGTATGTAGTATAGAGGGCACGTGCGATATAACTTCAATGCCCAAAAACACCATCAGTATAACAATATACAGTGTTTGCAGGGTGATGGTGTGGTACAAGGCTGTGAAAAACGTATCCATTTGGGTTGTTTTATCTGTGTTATTAAAACGAAACTGGCAGCCAATTAGTTATGTGCTGCCAGTTCTTTTATTCGTTCATTCACAATTTTTTTATCGTGAACAATACAGGTGTTTTTTATCAGGTCGTCATTAAAATCAATTTTCAGGCTTCCGTCATCGGCAATCATTAGTTTCAGGAAGTTCAGCACGTTTTTGCCATATAATTTACTGGCATCGGCTGGTACCGATGCAGGCAGATTAGAGTTGCCCACTATGCTTATGCCGTTGTAAACTACAGTCTCGCCATTTTTGGTTAATTCGCAGTTGCCGCCTGTTGCGGCTGCAATATCTATTATTACCGAACCGGCTTTCATGTTATTTACCATTTGTTGTGTAATAAGCACAGGGGCCCGCCTGCCGGGTATTTGGGCGGTGGTTATTACTATATCTGCTTTGGCAATCGCATCGCCAATTTTTTGCTGTTGCTTTTGTTTATAATCTTCTGTTTGTTCCACTGCATATCCGCCGGATTTTGAGGCATCGGCAGCGCCTTCCACCTCAATAAATTTGGCCCCCAGGCTCATTACTTCTTCTTTTACGGCGGGGCGGGTATCAAACACTTCCACTACTGCCCCCAGTCGGCGGGCCGTGGCTACTGCCTGCAAGCCTGCCACCCCGGCGCCCAATATCAATACTTTAGCAGGGGTAATAGTGCCTGCGGCAGTCATAAACATAGGGAAATAGTGGGGGTAAATGCCTGCCGCCATAATAACGGCTTTGTAGCCTGCAATATTGGCTTGCGAACTTAGTACATCCATAGATTGTGCCCGTGTGGAGCGCGGCAGCATATCAAGCGAAAAGACAGAGACGCCTTTTTCCACCCACTCTTTTAATACCGGGTAATTAAATAAAGGCTGGTACACCCCAACTATTATGGCGCCGGTTTTTACTTTCGATACCTCGGCATAACTGATAGGGTTAATAGATAACAGCACATCGGCCCCGGCCAGTATTTCTTCGCGCTGTTTGGCCAAAGCGCCTGTACCAGTATAATTATCGTCGCTTTCAAAGGCACGGGTACCAGCCCCGGTTTCAAACCAAACGGTGGCTTTTAATTTTATGAAGGCCGATACTGTATCGGCAAGCGCAGATACGCGGTTTTCGGTTTCATTTTCTTTAAGTATACCTATTATCACTGGCTACCGGTTAATTTCAGGTAGCGATATTAATAAAATCCTGCTAACTGGCTGGTGAAGCAAATATGAAAGTAGTCATATATTTTTTTAGGGAAAGTAGCTGTTAATCAATTACAAAAGTGCCAAAGTTTACCACTTCGCCTTCTTTTATATCTAACAGCCCAAGTTTATCGAAGTCAACATTATCCCAAACCTTAGTTTGAAAATGCACCCGGTCGCCTTTAAACAGCAGGATATATAAATCGGGCAGGCTTTCAAGGCCCAGGCCATGCCCGCGTACATCGGCAGGGTAAAAATGTATATGGGCTTCGCCTTTTTCGTTTAGCTGTGCATGGCCCAGGTAATTATCATCGCCGAGCAGTTCGCGGTCGTAAAGCCTAACGGTGTATTCATTGCCGGTTACCGGTTGTTCGTTTTTTTTATTTATGAATTTTACTTTGAGGGTCATTTCCATTTCGGGCACCCAATTGCGGAAGGCATCAAGGAATCTTTGTTTCATATTTACATTTATTACGCTTTACGAAAAAAACAAAAGGGAACGAAATTGCCAAGTGTGCAACAGGAAATTACCGGTTAAAGTGGTTTACAATATTACCGGGCAATTAACAACCACAACATGCGCGAATAGCGAAAAAATACCGGCGATAACAGAAACAGCAAAATGCCATTTACCAAAACATAGGTAACGCTTAGCGAATTCATAAAGCCAAACACGAGGGTGGAAACCAGGAAGGTAAATCCGCTAAAAGCAACAGTAAGGGCATAAGCCACATAGGTGGCGCCCCAGTAAAAGCCAATTTCGGGGCTAAAGTCCAGGTGGCAATGCGCACATTCTTTATTAGTGGCAAGCATTTTTGGCAGGTTATACGGATTAGATGAAACAAATACAGGGCCCTGGCCGCAGCGTGGGCATCGCCCTGTAAAAAAGGCGGATATTTTATTCACGGGTACATTTTTTTAATGCAGTAGAACAAATGTAGTAAACAAATCGGGCCGCCATTGGTTTCTGCCCTGCACAATATTTTGTGCCTTAATATTTGTAGGGTATTTATAACTTTATAGTGTACCTGCTGCAACCGGTTACAAAATGGGGCAGTAAAAAAAGGTGCATTTATGGCGAAAAAAGTCCCCACTAAGTTTATAGCTATTACGGCTGTAATTATTGTTTTAGTAACTGTTGAACTGATATTTAAGCGCCCCTTTTTTGGCTCGGCCAAAGATCGCATTCATAAAGTTTTAGCCCAGGTAGGCCGTATTAAAGTGGGCGAAGACAGTGTGCGTATTGCCAGCCGCGACTTTTTGCAGAAGTATTACGAACACTTTGGTTACATACAAAACGAAGCCGATTCAACACGGCGCAGCAACCGGTACCATAATATGTTATTGGCTATGCTGCAACAGGCCGATGAATTGGGGCTTAACCCGGCCGACTACCATGATGACTATATCCGCCGTTACGATTCCCTTTCAAAGCTGCCCGGCTTTGATGCCGGTACATACGAACTTGAAAACGAGGTGGTGTTTGACGATGCCGCTATTTCATTTTTATACCATGTAGCCTATGGTAAGGAAATCCCGGTTGGGTTTAATGGGGTAAAATACAGCATTGATTCGGCACGGATTTTAAATGTGTTTAACGGCCTGGTAGCCGGTGGCGACTGGCGAAAAACGGTTGACAGCCTTGAGCCTAAAACCATGCAATACACCCGCCTGAAGAGGGAATTAAATAATATGCAGGCTTTTATGCGCCAAAACCCGGCCGTTGATTCGGTGCAGGGGAGTAATACGCTAAGCCGGAGGGATATTACCTTAAAACTGGCAGCCTATGGCGTTTTAAATGATTCAGTAAATGCTGATTCGGTAAGCGATGCTATGTTTAATACGGCTGTAAAAGGTTTTCAGCAAATGGTGGGGCTTGATGCTACCGGGAAGGTAGATGAAGCTACGATAGCTAAACTTAATTTCCCCTTAAAGCGCCGGATAGAACAATTGAAGGAGAGCCTGAATTACTGGCGCTGGACGGGCCGGCTACGTGAACAGGAGTTTATATTGGTAAACATCCCCTCGGCACGCCTGCAAATAGTAAACAGTGACACCGCGCATGATATTACCATGAAGGTGATTGTGGGCAAAACGGCCACGCAAACGCCGGAGTTTACAGCCTATATAAACAAAGTGGTAACCTACCCGTACTGGGTGGTGCCGTTTAGTATAGCTACTAAGGAAATGTTGCCCAAAATAAGGAAACGCATCAGTTACCTCGATGATAATAATTTACAGGTAATAAACGGAAAAGGAGAGGAGGTGGACCCGCAGCGGATAGACTGGAACCGGTACAGCGAGCATTATTTTCCTTATACCATAAGGCAATCTACCGGTTGCGATAATTCGCTGGGCTTACTGAAATTTGATGTGAATTCGCCATACAGTATTTACCTACATGATACAAACCACAAAGAATTGTTTTTGAGCAACGACCGGTTTATGAGCCACGGCTGCATAAGGCTTGAAAAGCCGATGGTGCTGGCTGATTTTTTGTTGCAGGGTAGTTTGGATTCGGCAACAAGGGCTGAGTTAAATGAATGTGTAAAGGGTAAAAAACCGGCTGAGTTTAAACTGAAAAAGCTTTTTCCGGTGCTTATATTTTATATGACTGCCGATGTGGATGAAAAAGGCAACCTTAGGTTTTATAAAGATGTTTATAGTATTGAAACGCCCAAAGCTGTAGCTAAAAAGGTGGCATAAAGAAGGTTGTAATGAAAGTAAGCGCCCGTAATTTTTTACCTGAACTTCAGTTTAAAACCAGCCGCAGCAGCGGGGCCGGTGGGCAACACGTAAATAAAACCGAAACAAAGGTTGAATTACTTTTTGATGTTCAGGCCTCTGCCCTGCTCAGCGCTAAGGAAAAGGAAACCATTTTACAAAAACTGGAAAGCCGCATTAATGCCGAAGGTATTTTGCAGGTATCGTGCGCCACGGGCAGGTCGCAGGCGGGTAATAAAGAGGGCGCCGTAAAAAAGTTTTATGCCTTGCTGGAAAAAGCCCTTAAGCCTGTAAAAAAGCGGGTGCCCACCACCGTGCCCACCGAAGTGAAGGAAAAAATAAAGCGCCACAAAAAGCAGCGCTCTGAAATAAAAGCTTCGCGCAATAAGCGCACCCGCGATTTTTTATAACGTTTTTGCCAAAAAGCGGTTAAACTCGAAACGGGTATCGGCTACACTGGCGGCAAGCTCTTTCATACGGTTTAAAACACTATCTTTTACCTTGTTGAAACGTTCGTCTATGTGTTCAGGTTTTTCTTTTGCTATGGCTTCAACACCTTGTTCGCGCACGTTAATATCGTGGTGCAGGGTATCCACCTGTTCGCGCAGCATTATAAATTTATTCTGGAAGTGCTCTACTTCCTTCATAACATCGCTGCCGGTGTTTTCTTTGGTTACTTCTTCAAGCCGGGTGGTAAGTATGGCAATTTCTTCCTTGTAAAATTCAAGTTCGCGTTGCCAGTCGCTGTCCTGGTGGTGCAGGGAATTTAAAGATGCTTTCATAAACAATTGTTTTATACCCGGGTGTTTGTTTTTTGCCGGGGTGGGTTAATTAAAATATATCAGTGTTTTACAATTAAAAATATACTACGTACAAGCATTACCAATCCTATTCCTAAAATCATGGCCAGCAGGGTTTTCTTAAATAAGCCTTGTTCCATGCGGCCCAGCAGCAATTTACCAATATAAGTGCCAATGGCCGAAACCCCTATTAACAGCGGTACTAAATAATAGTTATCTTTTGTAAGATAACCGCTGTTTATATAAATAACGCCCCTGCTTAAATCAACCCCCATATCAATGGCTGCCGAGGTGCCAATAAACAGGTTCTTTTCAAGGTCGTAACCGGCCAGGAAAAGGCCCCTGATGGCCCCGCCAGTGCCCAGAAAGCCCGCCAGGAAACCCGCTATGCCACCACCGGTTGTGGCCGATAGCCAGCCATCCTTTATTTTCAGCGATGGGAAAAGTAACAGTAATACACTGAAAATTATAAGGAAAATGCCCAGTATTAACTCATCGTACCTGAAAGATACAACGGTGGTAAGCCATGCCCCCAAAACTACTGCTACAATACCGGGCACGCCAAACCGCAATACAAGTTTCCATGATATTGTTTTTCTGAACAAAACAAGCTTGGCCAGGTTGCTGAATATATGAAATATTGCAGTAATGCCAAGCACTGTTTTCATATCAAAGAAAAACTGCGCCAAAGGGACAAAGAACAACGATGAACCAAACCCGCCAACAGTACCTGCTATTTCAGCTATAATTGCCAGGATTATAAATGCGGCAATCATAGAAACCGCCAATTATTTTCAGGCACATATATCCATTTACACATCATTCACTTTATGTTACTGATGTGTTATAAAAACAGGGGCGTTTACCTCCTGTATCACTTTGTTCGACAAACTTTGGTGAAAGGCCCTTGAAATGGCATTGCGCCCATACGACCCCATTACCACCACGGCATTGGCCGCATTGTTTTTAAGATAGTTTATCAATTCAGTTTCTACATTGCCGTTCAGTACCTCGTATGCTGTATGCTTAAAATGGGTATGGATAAGGTCTTTAACATTAAACCCGGTGCTAAGGTGGTTCGATGTTTTTTCGTTTACACTAAGCACTGTAGTTTCCAGTTCGCTGAATTCACTGAAAAGATAGCTGAACATTTTTATAGCATACAAACTGCTTGGGCTGCCATCGTAACACAACACTGTTTTATCGAAAAAACTGTATTGATGCGGCACAATAAGTACCGGGCAGTGCGAATCGGCCAACAGGTCTTTTAAAAACGGGCTTGGGCTGGTATTGCCCAACGTAAAAAAGCTGGTATGGGCATCAATAATAATAAGATCGGAAAAAGAACTTTCGGTCAGTAATTCGCGCAGCGGCACCCCTTTATCTAGGTGTACTTTATGGTGTATCCCTTTTTCATCGCAGGCGCGGTTAAATAATTTAATGTTCAGGTCAATTTTTTCGCGCTCCTCTTTTTGCGAATCTTCTATAGCGGTAAAATCTACAAAAGGCTGGTCCCAGGTATAAGCATAAGTAAAATTAAGGTAGCGCATGTCCTGTACAAATACACCCACCAGCAGCGAATTGGTTGCTTTGGCAATTTCAATAGCATATTTCGATGCGCCATCGGAATATTTAGTGCCATCAAAAACCGCCAGTATTTTTTTGCTCATAACAAAAGGTTTTAGTTGATGTGAGAAAAAGCAATTCTGAGTCCTTGTCAAAATTACGCCACAAATGTAAAAGGCTGTAATTTTCAGGGGTATGACTTCCGTCAATATTTAAAACGAGAAAAATCAGGTATTATGATTAAAGGGCTAAATGATTATTTTCGGCGCTTAGTGCATAAATTATGGCAAAAGTCGACATTAAAAAGTATAAGCGCAGGGCTTACCGCAAAAAGAAAGTTTTAGGAAAATTTTTGAAAGCTGCGGGGAAATCGGAGTTCAAAGGCATATTGAAGGAAACGGCCAAAGCAGATGCCGCAGCATGGAAGGAGGTTGAATGCCTTAGCTGCGCCAACTGCTGCAAAACCATGACGCCCACCTATACCAAAAAGGATATTAACCGCATAGCGAAACATTTTAAAATGAGCTACCTGCAGTTTTATGATAAATGGCTGAAACTGGATGAGAACAAAGACATAGTAAACCAAAGCACGCCCTGTCAGTTTTTGAAAAAGGACAATAAATGTTCGATTTACGAAATAAGGCCCGCCGATTGTGCCGAGTTTCCGCACCACAAGCGCCGCGATTTTAAATACCAGGCGGTAGAAAAAACTTATACCAACAATCTGCAACACTGCCCCGCCACATTGGTTTTTGTTGAGAACCTGAAAGCGGCTATAGAAGCCGATTTATAAACTTTGCTTTAGGCGCACTGTTGAATGGCAATAGTTTGCCACTATTTTTAAATTGAAAATGCCCGGCTATGAAATACTATAACAATATTGTAGAAACCATAGGCAATACCCCGCTGGTTAAACTGAATAAGATTACGAAAGATATACCCGGCCTGTTTTTGGCAAAGGTGGAATATTTTAACCCCGGTAACAGTATAAAAGACAGGATAGGCATTAAGATGGTGCTGGATGCCGAGCGCGATGGCCGGTTAAAACCGGGTGGCACTATCATTGAATGTACCTCGGGCAATACGGGTATGGGGCTGGCGCTGGCATCGGTGGTGCGGGGGTATAAGTGCATTTTTACCACAACTGATAAGCAATCGAAATCGAAGCTGGATATTTTGAGGGCGTTGGGCGCCGAGGTAATTGTTTGCCCCACTAATGTAGAGCCCGATGACCCCCGCTCGTATTATTCAGTAGCCCGCAGGCTGGCAAAGGAAATACCCAATGCCGTACACATGAACCAGTACGATAACCTTAGCAACCGGGCGGCACACTATGAAACCACCGGCCCAGAAATTTGGGAACAAACCGAAGGGAAAATTACCCATTATATAACTACCATAGGCACCGGTGGTACCGTAATGGGTGTGGCTATGTATTTAAAAGAAAAGAACCCCAACGTGCAGGTATATGGTATTGATGCCTATGGTTCGCTGCTGAAAAAATTTCATGATACCGGTAAGCTGGATGAAAAAGAAGTTTACCCCTATTTAACCGAAGGGATAGGCGAGGATTTTGTGCCGCAAAATTACGACATGAAATTTATTGACCACATAGAACAGGTAACCGATAAAGACGGGGCGCTGATGGCGCGCCGCCTGGCCAGGGAAGAAGGCTTGTTTTGCGGGTACAGCGCCGGTACGGTAATGCAGGGGGTGCTACAATTAAAAGACCGGTTCAAACCCGATGATGTGGTAGTGATAATACTGCACGACCACGGCAGCCGCTATATGGCCAAAATTTATAATGACGACTGGATGCGTGAGCGCGGCTTTTTAACCAATGAAGTACTTACCGCCAAAACCATTATTGAGCGGAAAAAAATGCGGGAGCTGATTACTGTTGGACCGAAACAAATTATTGCCGAGGCTTTTCATAAAATGAAGGAACTGCACATTACCCAATTACCGGTAATGGAGGGCGGTAACATAACCGGCAGTATTACTGAACACAGTATTTTGAAACTGCTGGTGGAAAATCCCAACAGCCGCGATGAGCAGATAGGCAATGTAATGGGCAAGCCTTTCCCGGTGGTGGAGCTTGGCGCCGGCCTTGCCGATATTTCTAAACTGATTTCGCGCGAGAACAATGCTGTAATGGTAAAGGCCAACTCTGGCAACTGGCATATAATTACAGAATTCGACCTTATTGAAGTCATGGCCTGATATATGTGTTATATCACAATGTTGAATTAATTCAAATATATTAAAAGCATTACTTTTACTGCCTGTTCAGGCCGGTAAATGGCGAAAATGTCTTATTGCCTTTCCGCTTTCGGTAATACATAGCTGGCCTTCAGTGTTTTTCAGCGCTAAATTTAACAAAGCTGTATTGCGCTTTTTCTGCCTTTTTCGTTGGTGATATTGCCCGACAGGCAAAAAAGGAGGATTGAGTTTGTTTCTGTTTGCGGTATTAGAGAATGGTTAAATTGGTCTTATTCACTTTTGAAAATTGGAGTAAAAAGTAATGAGTAATATCAGTTACAACTTTCATTTAGGTGGTTATATTTGTAATGCTAATGTTGTGGTAATATCCGAATAATTGATTTCTGAGGTAGTATTTACGGCAACGTAAATTTTGCTTTTGAATTAATTAAACCGGGGGGTTAGGATAAAGCCATAACTTAGTAAACGGCATAAACCGGCAACGGTTTATGCCAAAAAATTGGCGGCGCAATTTAATTGCGCCGCTTTTTTTTGCCCGCCGCCCAAAATCATGCAGTACAATAATTCTTATATACACCAGGTTTAAGTATAGGGGCCGGGGTTGGGCAGCGATTACA
>DASZPC010000176.1:0-5972 GCA_035550455.1 Chitinophagales bacterium
TGTTACTGTGGCTGAGCAACCACCGGCATCACTTACTGTTAAGGTATAAGAACCGGCATTTAAATTGGTGGCAGTAGCCCCCGATTGAACAGGAACTGTGCTCCATGCATACGCATAAGGCGACAAACCACCGGTTACATCAACCTGTATAAAACCATCGCTGCCTCCCGTACATCTTGGGCTGCTAACTGAAACTGTGGTATGGAGCCCCTGCGCTTCATTAATTGTAAACGAAGCAGATTGCTGGCAACCACTGCCATCAGTTACGGTAACACTATAACTTCCACCTGCCACAGCAGTTAAGTTCTGCGTGGTCTGGCCATTTGACCATAAATAGGTATAAGAACCTGCACCGCCCGTTACCGTTAATACAACACCACCATTGCTGAAACCAGAACAACTAACATTGGTTACAACCCCCGAAATAATAATTTGGGTAGGCTGTACTACATCAATTGTATCAGATACCTGGCAATGGAATGAGTCAGAAAGAATAACAGTATAGTGCCCTGCACAAACGCCCGATTGCGTAGCCGTCATGGCAAAGTTATTCCATAAATAACTATATGGATGAACCCCACCCGATGCAGTTGCGGTAACCGTGCCATTACATTCGCCATAACAGCTTACATCGGTTTTTGAAACCGACAGCGATAATGGAGCTGGTTGGCTGATAATAAACAAGGTTTGATTTATGCATCCATTAGCATCGGTAACTGTAAGAATGTAATTACCAGCGCATAGCGAATCGCGGTCTGCCGAGTTAGGGCCATCACTCCAGGCAAAATGGTAAGGAGTAGTACCACCAAACGAGGCCGCGTAAATAGCACCGTTGCACAAACCGTTACAGGTAATATTGCTTGAAATACCCGATGTGTTAAGCGCCGAAGGCGAAATAATATCCGCCGAATCGGTTACTGTGCAACCCCTTGAATCGGTAATGGTAACAGTATAGTTCCCTGCTGGTTCATTATTTAAATCTTCAGTGGTTTCACTATTGCTCCAGGCAAAAGTATAGCCTGGCGTACCGCCGGTTACTGAAAGGTTTACACCACCATTATTATCGCCATAACAAAGTACATTCTTCACAATTACAAAAGGAACAATTGGCGTAGGGTTGGTAATAACTGATGAGGCGGTAGCCGAACACCCATGCGAATCGGTTACAGTAACTCCAAAAGTACCGCCGGCAAGGCCAGTAATACCCGGGGTTGTTTCACTATTACTCCAGGCATAGGTATAAGGCCCGGTGCCTCCGGTTGCGTTGGCGGTAATAGAACCATCGTTCGCATTAGGACATGAAATCTGGCTAACAGCCAGGTTTATCAGCAATTGAGACGGTTGGTTTATTGTAGTAGAATTTCTTTGCGTACATCCGTTGTGGTCTGTTATAATCACTGTGTAAGCACCCGCCATAACACCCGTAAGGGTTTGCGACACGTTAAAGTTTGACCACTGGAATGAATACGGAGGTGTTCCACCGCTTACGGTTACACTCGCAGTACCATCTGAACCTCCAAAGCAATTAACATCAGTACTGGATATTGAACTGGAAATTGCCGTTGGGTTGTTTAGTGTTTGGCTAATGGTTTGCTGACAGTTATTTGCATCGCTAACTGTAACCGTATAGGTGCCTGCAGGTATGCTGTCTATATCCTGGCTTGTTACACCGGTATTCCACACATAACTGTAAGGCGCCACGCCGCCATTGGCTGTTATAAGAATAAAGCCTGTTGAATCATCATGGCAGTAAGGTGTATTATATAATGCCACATTTAACGAAAGCGGGCTTGGTGCGTTAAGGGTAGCACTACCCACAGCCATACATCCATGCGAATCCGTAACAGTAACTGTATGATAACCACTGCTTGCGCCAATATCATTTTGCGAAGTAGCCCCATCACTCCAATGATAAGTATAACCCGGTGTTCCCCCCGTTACACTTATATATATGTTGCCCGTTGAACTGCCACTACATACCACATCGCTCACCGAATCAACCACCACGCCCATTTGGCCGGGCTGGATTATAGATACGTTAGCATAGTCGGTACAGCCACGTGCATCGCGGCCTACAACAACATAGTTGCCTGCAGCAAGGCCGCTGAAAGTTCCCGAAGACTGGAATACCACACCATTTATTGAATATGCAAATGCAGGGGTGCCACCATTTAGCTGAACGGTTAAAGAACCATCATTAGCACCATAGCATGATATAGCACTGGTTGAAACCGTATCAACTGTAATAGAATATGAATAGCCAACGGTAACGCTGGTTGTATCGCTACAGCCATTATGGTCATATATTGTTACAACATAGCTGCCTGACTGCACACCATTAAATACGTTGCTGCTTTGAACCGGCCCGCCATTCAATGAATAAGTGTAAGGGCTAACACCGCCCCAAGCGGTAACTGTAAGCACCCCGTCAAAAACACTTGCGCAACTTGCATCCACTTCGCTAACGCTGTCATTCAATGCAGTGGGCTGTGTAATATTTATAGGGTTACCTGCATAAGTAGCTGTACAGCCAAGGCTGTCTTTCACCTTCACATTATAGCTACCGCTTAATAAGTTTGAAAAGGTATTCGATGATTGATAATTAGTGCCGTTATCAATTGAATAACTTACGGGTTGTATGCCGCCGCCATTTGTATGAACAACAATGGCGCCAGTGCTATCGCCATTACAAAGCACTTGTGTTAAATCAACACTTTGTACGTTTAATACAGGGGCTACCTGTACATAAGCACCACCAGTGAAACCACTGGTGCGGTTACAACCATACGAGTCAGTAATTGAGGTAAATGCATAAGTTGAACTGGTTGAAGGGGTAACCTGTATGGTTTGTCCATTAGTTACGCCAGTATAATTAAAGGTACTGATGCCATCAGTAAGGGTTACATCAAAAGGCCCTGTACCGGGGCTAAAATTAAGGGTAATACTGGCCTGTGAACCCGGACAAATTACCTGGCTGGTAGGCGACATGCTTCCATTAGGGGTTGGCCTGCCATAAACGGTAATGGTATTTGAATAAGCTACCGTACCGCAACCATCGGTAACTGCGCGGCGGATTACGTATGTTGAACCCGGTGGCACTGTAGTGCTGGAGTTCCAGAAATTGGTAGATACGCCTACCGAGCTAAAACTGGTACCCCCGTTAGTTGAAAGCTGCCAGTCATAAGTTAAACTGCCACCATTGTTCTGGCCGAAAGTACCGCCGCTGGCGTTTGTAACATTTGTAAATACCCCTATAGCAGTACCCTGACAAACACTTGAACCATCAGCAATACCACCAATAGAACCGGGGTCAAGTGTAGGCATCGTAAGAGGAACCAGAGAGACACTTGCACTCTTGTCGCCGCATTGCGCTGAAAGCCTGATTTCAATATTATCGGTTGGGCCCAGCACATAGCCACTATTGCTGCCAGCCGTTGTTGCACTGGTAATACAGCACCCCTGCGATAATAGTTGCGTTCCATTAAGGTAAACCGCAATACCGTAGCGGGCATTGTTAACCACAATTTTATACAAACCACAAGGGAAACCAGTCCTACGGGCCCGTACTACAAAATTTTCATTCGGCATCAAATTTGAACAACCCGACCAGCCTGAGGCAGCGGTTGGATTACCGGTAGCAGCCCAGTAGTTAGTGGTATTAAAATTAAGGCCACTAATATTATCTACATAATATCCATAACGTGCATTGGTATTAGGAATACTTAAAGAAGTTGTTGCATATGCATCTACATTCCAAACATTGCTTCCCGAACCGGGGTCAGCAGAAGGAGAACAACCTTTATAATAAAGAGTAGCTGAACCCTGGCACGAAACATAGTCATGACAGGTGCTGGCGCCATAAGTTTTTACGTTAACCCTTACTGTTCCGGTATAAGTGGCATACCACTCAGCCGAACCTGGCCTGCTGGTATTGGCACAAGCTATACCACCAGTCCATGAATCGTTAATAGGCGTATTACTCACGTCATAAGGTATAGCCGCTGAAGTACTCGATAGGGTCATATCCCAGGTATAGCCGGTACAAGAAGCAGTACCCGAACCATAATAAAAAGAATAAATGTTACCAGCGGTAACGTTAAAATCCTGGTATTCGCCACTACCCAAAGTTTTGGTTTGGAATGAAGTGGTGGGGGTTAACGTGGAGCCAGCTGAATAAGTGCTTAATCCGCACTGGGCCGAAACACGGCTTGCAGGAAAAATTAAGAAGGCAATTAAAACAAGCGAAAAAAAGGTTCTGCTTTTTAGTAAGAATAAAGCTTTTTCCATGCTCAGGGCTTTGGTTTTAGTACTTAGTTGGCTTATCTACTTTAATAAAATTCAATGCGCAAAATAATTTGCACCTTATGAAACTTGTCGGAAAAATAAGACGTATAAGCCAAATTCAAAAATTTTGGCGAAAATTTTTCGCAATTTATTCTCAAAGCCTGATTTTGAATATGTTGAAAAAAAACAGGGCCGCGAAAACGGCCCTGTAAAAATTAAGCAAATATGAAGCAATTCATCACCGCATCAGGGTTATAGTTCCGGTTTCCGTTTTCGTGGTACCATCATAAAAAGTAATCTTCAATTGGTAAACATAAGTGCCTGTAGGGGCCACCGTTCCATTTACAGTTCCATCCCAAGCATTCCCGTTAGTGTTGCCATTCGGCTGGTTAGGGTTATAATAAATTTTTTCGCCCCACCTGTTGTAAATAGTGGTTTCTACATTTTGCGCACCAAGTATGTTAAACTCAAAATAATCATTCAGCCCATCACCGTTAGGGGTAAATGCCGTAGGTATAAAAATAGATACCCCCCTTACATAAACAGTAACCGAGTCATAACCAAGGCAACTGTCGCCATCAGTGGCAATTAACACATAGGTAATGGTCGAATCGGGATTAGCATAAGGGTTAGGGCATACAGTACACGAAAGCGAAGTATCCGGGGTCCACAAATAACCCAATATGCCATTGTTTGAACTTGCAGTGCCATATAACTGTACTGTTTGTCCTTTAATAATAGTCAAGTCCGGGCCGGCATTCACTACAAAAGCCTGGGGCTCGGTTATAGTAAAGGTTTGGTTAGTGTTACAGTTATTGTTATCCTGAACTATGAGCGTGTAGCTTCCGGCGGTTAACCCGGTGTAAACACTATCGGTTTGGAAAATACCATTCAGGAAGTATTGGTAAGGTGGCGTGCCACCACTTACCGAAACACTAACACGTCCATTATTGCCCCTGAAACAGCGCACATTAGCGGGTACGGTTGTAATAACTAATGCCGGAGGCTGGCTAAGGGTTTGTGCACCCTGAACCGTACATCCGTTATCGTCAGTTACGGTAACAGAATAAGTTTGGTCGCCGGCAAGATTAGTTAAGCCAAAACTGGTTTCCGGCGGGGTGGTATTCCATAGGTAGCTATATGGCGATATGCCACCACTTACCACAGCAGTAACCGAACCTGTATTGTTGCCGTAACAGTCGGGGTTCCTTCCCTGTAACAGTAAGGTTAAAGCAGGTGGCTCAGAAACATGAACCGGGTTGCCGCTATATTGCGTAGAGCAACCGCTGTCGTCCTGCACTACTATATAATAGAACGCACTATACAATGAATCAAAACTTCCTCCCGGCTGGAAGGTAACAGCACTATCTATTGAGTAGTAAATTCCCCCATTTTGTGTAGAAGCATGAATGATGATTGAACCACTTCCGGTTTTACTGCAAACAGCTTCGTTAACCAACACCGAATTGATTTGAGGGTTATTTATCTGGCGCACAATTACCGAATCAGTCATAAAGCTTTGGCAGCCATATATACTGGTGGCCATAACCTTGTAATATCCTGCCGGGGTTACACTGCCAAACGAAATAGCAGAACCGGTACCGGTTACAACAGCATTAACCGGCAACACGCCGCCTTCAAGCAAGGTATATAAAGCGCCCGAGTCTGAACCACTTAAACCTATTACC
>DASZPC010000177.1:0-5884 GCA_035550455.1 Chitinophagales bacterium
AAGGAAATTCAAACCTTTATTAAGTTACAAGTAAAAGGCGGACAAGCAAACCCAGCCCCCCCTATTGGCCCGGCACTGGGTTCAAAGGGTGTGAACATTATGGAGTTTTGCAAGCAGTTTAACGCCCGTACACAGGATAAAATGGGTAAGGTATTGCCCGTGGTAATTACTGTTTATACCGATAAGAGTTTTGAGTTTATTATCAAAACCCCGCCGGTACACGCCTTACTGATGGAATACACCAAAAAGCAAAGCGGCTCGGCTGAACCTAACCGTAAAAAGGTAGGCACTGTAAGCCAGGACATTATTAAGAAAATTGCCGAGGAAAAAATGCCCGACCTTAACTGCTTTACCGTTGAATCGGCTATGAGCATGGTGGCAGGCACGGCAAAGAGCGCAGGCTTTAACGTAGAAGGATACTAGTACTGGCGATTGGTGGTTGCGGATTTTTGGATTTTAAACCACACTTCAGCCACCACCAATCATAAATTTTTTTATTCACCGAGGGAGGGTAGTCATTGACCCGCTGAACCTCAAAAACCAAAAACAATGAAACTTACAAAAAAGAGAAAAGTAGCCCAGGCTAAAGTTGACAGCAACAAGCTGTACACCCTGGCAGAAGCCTCGAAACTGGTGAAAGATGCAAACACTTGCAAATTTGATGCATCGGTTGACTTGCACATCCAGTTAGGTGTTGACCCTAAGAAAGCCGATCAGGCTGTGCGCGGTACTGCCGCCCTGCCACACGGAACCGGCAAAACCAAACGTGTTTTAGTACTTACCTCGGCCGATAAGGAAGAGGAAGCAAAAAAGGCAGGCGCCGACTATGTAGGCCTTGAAGAGTTTGTTCAGAAAATTGAGCAAGGCTGGACAGATTTTGACGTAGTAATTGCCTCGCCGAATGTAATGGCCAAGATTGCCAAAATAGGTAAGATACTGGGCCCCCGTAACCTGATGCCGAACCCAAAATCGGGCACAGTTACACCCGAAGTAGGCAAAGCAGTTGAAGAAGTAAAGAAAGGTAAAATTGCCTTTAAGGTTGATAAATTCGGTATTGTGCATACATCCGTAGGCCGCGTTTCTTTTTCGGCCCAGCAGATTTCTGAAAATGCCAATATGCTGTTGCAAACATTATCGAAAATGAAACCTGCTACTGCCAAAGGCCAGTACTTTAAAGGTATCAGTATGGCTTCTACCATGAGCCCTGGTATCAATGTTGATTACAAAACGGTTGAAGGACTTTAAACCAATTATTTTACCAAAATCTTAATTAAGATATATCATGGACAGGAATCAAAAAAACCAGGAAATCGCAGAACTGAAAGAAAAGTTCAGCGGTACAACATATTTTTATTTAACCGACTCATCGACACTTACGGTTGAGAAAATCAACAAATTCCGCCGCCTGTGTTTTAACTCGGGTATTGAATACCGTGTATCAAAAAACACCTTTATTAAAAAGGCACTGGAACAAATTGGCGGCCAATATGAAGCCCTTTACCCGTTGCTGAACGGCCCTACCGGGGTAATGTTTGCCACCGATGGCGCTTTGCCTGCCAAGGTGTTGAAGGAGTTCCGCAAGGATAGCGACAAGCCGCTTTTGAAAGGCGCTTATATTGATACCGACGTATTTGTTGGCGATAACCAATTAGCCGTATTAGCTGCCCTGAAGAGCAAGAAAGAATTGCTTGGGGATATTATTGGTTTGTTGCAGTCGCCTGCACGCAATGTTATCAGCGCATTGCAGGGTTCATCGGCACAAAAAATTGCCGGCCTTGTTAAAGCCCTTGAAGACCGCGCTCAGTAATTTTAAACTTACCTCCAATAAAAAATCCCCCGCAATGCGGGGGATTTTTGTTTTATATCACTTTAGGGCAAGCGGCTTTAAGCATAAATATGTTCAATCACATCTTTGTATTTTTCATTTACAATTTTGCGTTTCACTTTCATGGTAGGGGTAAGCTCGCCGCCATCAATGCTCCATTCTTTAGTAAGCAATTCAAATTTTTTGATGGTTTCCCACTGGCCAAAGTTCTTGTTCTTTTCATCAATCGCTTCGCGGAACAGTTTGTTCACTTCGGGGCTTTTAACCATATCCTCCGGCGATTTAGCGTTTACGCTGTGTTTCATACACCACTCGGCCAGGTTTTGGAAATTAGGCACAATTAAAGCCGAAACAAAATTGCGGTTTTCGCCAACGGCCATAATCTGCTCCACGTAAGGAATTTCCTTCATTTTGTTTTCAATTTGCTGCGGGGCAATGTATTTGCCACCCGATGTTTTGAAAAGCTCTTTTACACGGTCGGTAATGCGCAGGTATTTAGCACCCCGGTATTCCACCCAGGCGCCCACATCGCCGGTTTTAAGCCAGCCATCCACTACGGTATCGGCGGTAAGGTCGGGGCGGTTATAGTAGCCCATCATTACATTGGGGCCTTTGGCCATAATTTCGCCTTCGCCTTCGGCCATGCCATCGCGGTGGTCCAGTTTCACTTCTACACCTTCAATAGGCACACCTACAGTGCCAAAACAAATGCGGTTTAAATCAAAGGGGTTAACAGTAATAACCGGCGAGGCCTCGGTTTGCCCATAGCCTTCCATAACAGGAATACCCGCGCAGGTAAATACCCGTGCCAGCAAAGGGTTGAGCGCAGCTGCACCGGCGCAAATACCCTCGCACTCGCCACCGAGTGCTTCGCGCCATTTTTTATAAATCAACCGGTCGTAAACAGCTTTCTTCATGCTATCGGTAAGGCTAAGCGGTTTTGAAACATCGTAATTGCGGGCAAATTCAAGGGCGTTTTCGTAAAGGCGTTTTTTCCAGCCTTCTAACGATGAACCTGCACCCTCTAACTTAATGTAAACCTTTTCGAGCAGGCGTGGCACACTGGTAAAGAAATTAGGTTTCACCTCTTTCAGGTTATCCGTTAAAGCCTCCAGACTTTCAGCATAATACACTGAAACACCATGTATCATATACACATACACCACCACGCGCTCAAATATGTGGCACAGTGGCAAAAAGCTTAGCACGTGCTGCTTTTCGTTTAACGGTAGTACCGGCGAAACGCCTTTTATATTGCTTACAATATTGTTGTGCGAAAGCATAACCCCTTTGGGGTTACCGGTGGTGCCTGAAGTGTAAATAATGGTGGCAAGGCTGGCAGGGTTTACCGCAGCTTTTAGTTTCTCCACTTCGGCAATGTCGCCGCCCTGGCCAAGGGCCAAAAACTCGCTGAAATGCTTGCAGCCTTCTACTTTATCAAAACTGTAAATTTCCTGTAAAGTGGGAACATCGGCTTTAATGTTCGCTATTTTGTTGTAAAGGTTTTTATCAGATACAAAGGCATATTTAATCCCCGCATCGTTAAAAATGAAACGGTATTCGTGTTCGCTGATAGTTGGGTAAACCGGTACATTTACAGCCCCCACCTGCAACATGCCCACATCTACCATATTCCACTCGGGGCGGTTATTTGATACAATAGCTATTTTATCATCGGGTTTTACTCCCAGTTTTAAAAACGAAAGGCTAACGCTGTTGATTTTAGCAATCATCTCGTCGGTGGAGTATTTCACCCACACTCCATTCACTTTATTCGAAAACGAATCGGCTTTAGGGTATTTTTCTTTTTGGTAATAGATAATGTCGAATAACCTGCTAACGTTTTGCATGACGATGGTTTTGTTTTGAGAGATAGGAGGTAAATATATACAGCGAAAAGCAAAAACCTTAAGAAATGCCCCCTAAATTGTAAATTTTTGCCTAAAACCGGCCCGAAATAAAGAACCCCACCATGGCTAAAGACGCCGTAGCGGGGTTTTTATTTTTTTGGGAAGTTTAAAATCAGCGGATTAAGGTTACTGTGCCTTTTCGCTTAACAATATAGGTTTGTTCATCAAGGCCAAACTCGGCGTAATAAACATACACTGCAGGCGGGCATGGCTTGCCTTTAAAGGTTCCGTCCCAGGGGTACAGGCCGCTATGCACCAACTCGCCCCACCTGTCAAAAATTTTGAATACCCTCAACTCGGCGCCAGGTTGGGTAAACGGATAGAAATTATCGTTGTTGCCATCGCCGTTAGGTGTAAACACATTTGGTATAAAGAAATTATCGGGCGGCAATACACGTACTAAATGTTCGGTTGAATCAACACAGCCAATACTGTTATACGAACGCAGCACAAGGTTATAATTACCGCTATCGGTAAATACCAGCGGCGGTTCAAAATCGGTGCTGTTGCCCAACTTGCCCAAAGTCCACAAATACGAAACAGCGTTGGTGCTTGTGTTGGTTAAAGTAATGGTGTTTTGTTCGGGTAAAATAATTACAAAATCGCTGGTGGTAAACGACGCATGAGGGTCGGCAATTACAGTAATATAATCTGTGGCGTTGGTATCGTTTTGGCAACCATCGGCACTGGTAACATGCAGGCTAACAGTGTAAGTGCCCGGGGCAACATAGGTGTTGCATGGCGCCTGCACATTAGAAGAGCCTCCGTCGCCAAACGACCATGCATAAGTTGCGGGGGCATTAGCTACTGAATTATTAACGAAACAAACCTTAAAGTTTTCGCAGCCAATAAAAGTATCAGTAGCAAATGAAGCCGAAGGCATTGGGTAAACATCTGCCGTACCGGTGGCGGTATTACTTATACAGCCGTACTGGCTGATAATTAATGAAACATTTTGCGTACCCGGGGCGCTAAAACTTACCTGCTGGTTTTGGGTGGTAGAGGTGGTTGGTATACCATTAACACCAAAGTTCCACGCAAAGGTAGCGCTGGAAGTAAATGTACCCGTATTGATAAAACTGAAACTGTTGCCGCTTAAACACTGGCCTGCCGGTGGTGTAAACGAGGCAACCGGCATGGGGTTAACAGTAACATTTACAGTGGCCGTGCTTGAACAGTTGTTTTGGCTGGTGGTAACGGTATAAAGAGTGGTTACAGGCCCATTGGTAACATTAGTGGCATCGGCATAAGGGTTGGCAACAGCATTGCTGCTAAGCCCTGCCACAGGCGACCATGCGTAGGTATAACCAGGAACCGAAGCAGTGCCAATTTGCATACTATCTCCGGAGCAGAACTGTACATCGGTACCGGCATCTGAAACAGGAATGGCATTTACTGTAACTGGGATGGTGGTGGGGGCGCCTGTGCAACCATTTTCGGTAACATTAAGTGTAATGTTTTGTGTACCGGCGGTAGCCCAGCTAACATTAAAGGGCCCCTGTGTATTACCGGTAGATGGTGTGCCGCCGCTGAAATCCCACGCGTAAGTGGCCCCGGCTGACCCGGTACCGGTGTAAGTAATGGTTGAATTTTGGCCGGTACAAACAGGAGATACCACTGTAAATGCGGATGTTGGTATGGCATTTACCACCACTGTTGCGGTATTGGGAGGCGAGGTGCAGCCGTTTTCGGCTACGGTAAGCGTTATAGTTTTACTGCCAGCTGTAGCCCAGGTTACATTAAATGGCCCTTGTGTGTTGCCGGTAGCCGGAGAGCCACCGCTAAAATCCCAGGTGTAAGTAGCCGCACCAGTGCCGGTACCGGTATAAGTAATAGCAGAGTTTTGACCGGTGCATACAGGTGATACAGTAGTAAATGTTGCGGTAGGGTAAGGGTTTACTGTAACCGGTATGGTGGTAGGCATAGCCGCACAACCATTTTCGGTAACATTAAGTGTAACGTTTTGTGTGCCGGCAGTAGCCCAGCTAACATTGTAAGGGCCTTGTGCATTACCGGTAGCGGGAGTTCCACCGCCAAAATCCCACGAATAGGTTGCGCCAGCGCTGGCGGTACCGGTATAAGTAATAGCAGAATTTTGGTTAGCACAAACCGGCGAGGTAACTGTAAATGTGGAAGTAGGATAAGCATT
>DASZPC010000178.1:0-5495 GCA_035550455.1 Chitinophagales bacterium
TGAAGTTTAACCGGGTAGAGGACAGCGTTTTTAAAATAGGAGACATTGAAATCTTACCTTTTGAAGTACTCCATGCCAATATGCCGGTTAAGGGCTACCGCTTTGGCAGTTTTACCTACATTACCGATGCCAAAACCATTACAGCAAAGGAACGCGATAAAATACGTGGCACAAAAACACTGGTGGTAAACGGGCTGCGCCCGGAGGAACATTATTCGCATTTCAGTATTGAGCAGGCCATTGAATTTGCCAATGATATTAAGCCCGAAACCACCTACCTCATCCACATGAGCCACCAGTTTGGCCTGCACGAAAAAACATCAAAGCTGCTTCCCCCCAATGTGCTGGCATCGTACGATGGTTTGAAAATTGAAGTGTGAATTTTCACCCACCAATTATTTATATACATTTATCCCCCGACTAACGATTACTGAATAAAATTTTGTTGCATGGCAGACTTGTTCCGAAAAAAATCGCTTACCCAACTATTAACCGAACCCGAACCCGGTGAACATAATTTAAAACGTACCCTTGGCCCCATGAACCTTATATTTTTAGGTATTGGGGCTATAATAGGGGCCGGTTTGTTTGTGCGCACAGCCGCTGCTGCTGCTAATAATGCAGGGCCGTCGGTTACCCTTGGCTTTATTATAGCCGGTATAGGTTGCGCACTGGCCGGTTTGGCCTATGCCGAGTTTGCCTCTATGATTCCAATTGCCGGTAGCGCCTATACTTATTCGTACGCCACCCTGGGCGAATTAATTGCCTGGATTATTGGCTGGGATCTGGTGCTGGAATATGCCCTTGGGGCTGCTACGGTTAGCATAGCCTGGGCTGAATACCTGAATAAATTGCTTGGCTATTTGGGCACTACCATACCTTATCAATGGTGCCACTCGCCTTTTGAGGCCAGTACGGCCGGGGTTCATGGTATTATAAATATACCGGCACTGTTTATCCTGCTGTTCCTTAGCCTGCTATTAATAAAAGGCACACAGGAATCGGCCCTTGTAAATGCCTTGATTGTAATATTAAAAGTTAGCATAGTAATACTGTTTATAGTTTTTGGCTGGGGCTTTATTAACCCTGCTAACCATACGCCTTTTATACCCGAGGCCACTACTTATATTGATATACAGGGGGTGCCGCATAACTACGGCGGTATTATGGGCATATTGGGGGCAGCAGGTGTGGTGTTCTTTGCTTTTATAGGTTTCGATGCTGTTTCAACCACCGCGCAGGAAGCCAAAAACCCCGGTAAAGATATGCCCATTGGCATTTTGGGCTCGCTGGCTGTATGCACGGTATTGTATATTCTTTTTGCCTATGTTTTAACCGGCGTAGCCACTACTGATGATTTCCGCCATGCCGGCCGCGAGGCCTCGGTTACCTATGCTATCCAAACCTATATGCACGGCTATGGCTGGCTTGCCAAACTGGTTACGGTAGCAATTTTGGGAGGTTTTTCATCGGTTATATTGGTAATGTTGCTGGGGCAGTCGCGTGTATTTTATACCATGAGCAAGGATGGGTTAATACCACCGGTTTTCAGCGATTTGCACCCTACATTTAAAACCCCTTATAAATCAAACATTATCCTTTTTCTGTTTGTGGGCATCTTTGCCGCCTTTATACCTGAAGATATTGTAGGCGATATGACTAGTATAGGAACCCTGTTTGCTTTTATACTTGTTTGCATTGGCGTTATAATTATGCGCCGCACCGCGCCCGATGTTCCGCGCCCTTTTAAAACACCTTTGGTTCCGGTGGTTCCCATTTTAGGGGCGCTGGTATGCTTAGCTATGATTTACGGGCTTGGATTGCCTAACTGGATAAGGTTAGGGGTATGGCTTGTAATTGGCATGTTTATATACTTTGGCTATAGCATAAAACATAGCAAGCTGGCGTCTGGCAATAAGGATGGGAAGTAGCAAAACATAAAAAACAATTGGCAAAACGCAGTTGGCAATAATCCAAAGGGGATGGGGACGTTTTGAGATCTGACAGTTTATAAAGTAGCTTTTTCAGTGGCCATGAAGGTTTTTAAAACGACGAAAAAGTTTCCGCCTGAAGAAAAATATTCATTGACAGACCAAATCAGGCGTTCCTCAAGGGCTGTTTTTGCCTGTATAGCCGAAGCGTATAGAAAAAGGATTTACCCTGCTCATTTTGTCTCGAAAACTTCTGATGCTGATATGGAGAATACTGAAACAATGGTATGGCTGGATTTTTCAAAAGAGTGCGCTATCTTTCACAAGAAGAATATGATGAATTGATATCAAAAGTAAATGAAGTTGGGAAATTGTTAGGGCATATGATTGCCAATCCCGATAAATATTTATCTAAAAAGTAGTTTAGCGGTTTGCATTTTTTTGCCAACTGCTTATTTGCCAACTTCAAACTTGATTAGATGGAACACCCACACAAACCCTTAAAGTTTCTGGATGCTGCGCTGATTGTTACCAGTGGTATGATTGGTTCGGGCATTTTTATTGTAAGTGCCGATATGAGCCGAACCCTCGGCGGGCCCGGATGGCTGCTAGTGGCCTGGGTAATTTCGGGGCTAATGACAGTTTTTGCGGCACTTAGCTATGGCGAGTTGGCGGGTATGTTTCCCCATGCAGGAGGACAGTATGTTTATTTAAAAGAAGCCTACAATCCGCTTATAGGATTTTTGTATGGATGGACATTGTTTGCGGTGGTGCAGTCGGGCACTATTGCGGCGGTAGCGGTTGCCTTTGCAAAATTTACCGGCGTACTAATCCCTCAACTGGGCGATGGCAATGTGTTGTGGCAATTTCATTCCGCCAGTTTCGATTTTAAAATTACTGCTGCGCAGTTATTCGGAATCTTCTCTATTCTCATTATCACCATCATCAATGCGCGTGGGATTAACTACGGCAAAATGGTAAACCGCATTTTTACCAGCACCAAACTGCTGGCATTATTCGGCCTTATTGTATTAGGCATTTTCTTTTTTGCCCGCCCCGGTGTATGGCAGCAAAACGTTGCGCACTTTTGGGATGCAGGCACATATACAGCCGATGAAAACGGGCATGTAAGTTTTAAAGCGCTTACTTCAATAGGGTTGTTAGCAGCTATGGGCGTGGCGCTGGTGGGCTCGCTTTTTAGCAGCGATGCCTGGAACAACGTAACCTTTATTGCGGGCGAAATTGACGAACCGAAGCGCAACATTCCGCTTTCGCTTTTTACCGGTACTGTAGTAGTTACCGTTTTGTACCTGCTGGCCAATGTGGCTTATTTAAAACTGCTCCCATTTTTTGGAACACCCAATGCAGCCGATATAGCCGGTAATGGATTGCAGTTTCCTGTTCACGACAGGGTGGGCACTGCCGCAGCTACGATGATTTTTGGCAACGCTGCTACGGTTATAATGGCGCTGCTGATTATGGTTTCCACCTTTGGCTGTAATAACGGTATTGTACTAGCCAGTGTGCGGGTTTACCAGGCTATGGCTAAAGACGGGCTCTTCTTTTCGAAAATGAAAGACAACAACCGCTTTGGCGTACCGGGTTTTGCGCTGTGGGTTCAGTTTATATGGGCCTCGTTACTGTGCCTTTCAGGCAAATACGGCGACCTGCTTGACTATATCATGTTTGCCGTAATGTTGTTTTACATACTTACTATTATTGGGTTATTTATCCTACGTGTAAAACGCCCCAATGAGCCTCGCCCTTATAAGGCTTTCGGCTATCCGATTATACCCATTATCTACATCATCTTTGCCCTTTACTTTTGTATTGACCTGCTTATTATGAAACCAGCTTATTCGTATCCGGGTTTAATTATCGTAATACTTGGCCTGCCGGTTTTTTATTATTGGCGGAAAAACATACCTGTTTCAACGAAATAATTATACCGCCATTTTCCTCAAGGTTTCAGCCCTGTAATCGCGCCCGTCAGGGTACCAACCCGGCGGCATGTAAAGTAGTTTCAGTTTATTTTTCCAGCCTTTAGTTTCCTGCACATCTTTTATTAGGTCTTTAAACAGGCCGAATTGTATGGCGAAAAAACTTTCGGTATCAACCGGTTTCAAAATGCCGTAATCGGGCTGCTGTTTAAATTCTTCGTAAGTACCAAAAAGCCTGTCCCAGAAAGAAAATATTTCGGAATAGTTGCGGTCTAAATACTGGTAGTTTTTTCCGTGATGTACACGGTGCACATCGGGCGTAATAAATATTTTGTTGAGCCAGGCAGGGGTGCGCCCCAGTAGGTTTTCGTTCAGGTGTTCCAGTATGCCCCAGATGCGCGAAATGGAACGCACGGCAATAAACATAAGCGGGTGAATACCGAAAAGGCACATCCAGATGAAGAAGGGCGGCGTGTAAATAAAATCAAACATAGAACCGCGCACAGCCGAGCTAAGGCGCATTTCGTTACTGCTGTGATGGGTACTGTGGAAACACCAGAGCAGGCGCACCCGGTGCTGTATGCGGTGCGATAGATAAAACATTAAATCGTACAACACAAAGCAAAGCACCCACACGTACCATTTAAAACTCAAATCGAAAAGGCGGTGTTCATAAAGCCAATAAGCAATAGCCAGGTAAAACAGGAAATCGGCAATAGCCTCAAACCCAAACACAAACATACCTGAAACAAGGCTTACGGCGCCCGCCTTATGGCTTAGCTTTACATCGAAGAGCCGAAGCACAATTACTTCGGTAAAAATGAGGATAATGGCTACCACAAACAGCCCCGGCTGAATGATTTTAACTATATGGTCCAGTTGCGTTATAGTATTGCCCGCCTGCATTAATTTGAATGAATGGCCATTAAAGGTAGCACCTTTCGTTACATTCTTTTTAATTCCTTAACGTAGGCGGTAATGCCAATCAGATAATTTGTATATCTTAGGTTCTTATTGGATTGGTGATAACCCATAAATAAACCGAGTAGTGGCCCGTAAATTTGTTTTTGCTGTTATTATACTCTTGTCAGTTTTCAGCGCCTGCAAAAAAACCGATGATGTAACTATAAAAGGCAACGTACCCCCGCCTGACCACACCATTGATTCTTCAACAATGGTTATATACATTGGCAAGTCGTATATTAACATGCTGGGGCGCAAACCGGTGGGCAACGAACAAAACGAGGCCCTTGCCATATTACGGGCGAACAATTTTTCGGCCGATAACCGCAAACAGTTTATACAAAGCCTTTTTTCCAAAACCGAGTATTACCCAAACCTTTACGTGGCAGCTAATAACCAGTACCTGCGCAATGTAGATTCGGCTACTATTGCCGGCCAGCTTTTTCAGTTTAATTACCTGCTGGGGCAGCCGGGGTATGCCTCGATATACAGTTACCTGCATTTTGAAATAAACCGGCTTGACACGCTGCAACAGGTGGTAAACTACATGAGTGCCGGAATACTGGATTACCGGGGCATGTTAATGCGCCTGGCCAACAATTATTTTTACGACCAGATAAATATGGGTACCGAAAACTTTGTGGTCTCAACCTTTCAGAAT
>DASZPC010000179.1:0-11688 GCA_035550455.1 Chitinophagales bacterium
TAAACCTTTTGGTTGTATTACCATTTAGCGACAGGAAATAAACACCCGGCGCAAGGTTTTGTGTATTAAAATAATTAGTCCCTGCTACAGCTTCTGAATGCATTATTTCATTGCCCAGTGCATCATAAATATGCACCTTGTAGGCAGGTAAAGATTCGGGTAGCACCACATGCATTTGGTCGGTAACCGGGTTGGGGTATAGCTGTATACCAGTAGCATTGCTTACCCTGCTTATACCGGTGGTGGTGTTTTTATCGAATACGGCAAAAGGGCTGAAAGAGGTAACACCGTTAAGCGCAAGTGAGTAATACCCGCCCCCCTGTGCGGTAGCCGCAGCCGCTGTACCGGTGCTCCAGGCGCTGTTCATATAGTGCGATACATAGGCCTGGGTATTATCAAAGCCGTTTACCTGCATGGCAGTATTCCATGAAACCTGCAGGTTAACATTGGCCCCCGATGAAATAGAAGACTCGATATTCCACGTAGCATTTACCAGGCTTTGTGCAGTGGCTAAATCAGCGCCGCCGGTGCCATTGGCATATACACCGGTTTGCACGTTTACCATAAAATTGCCCGATGTGGAAGAGTTATTGGTAACCATTACCGGTGCAAAATTGGCCTGTGTACCTACCTGAAAGGCACCCGATGCACCGCCACTGGCAACCGCCATTATTAAACTACCGCTACCGGTTGTTATAACATAGCTGGATGATGAGCCGCCTGTAACACTACCGGTTGCAGCGATAGTAAGGCTTGAAGTATCAATAGTTATAGTGCCACTGGTAAGGGAGAGGGTTCCGGCAACCGTTAAAGACGAACCAAAAGTTACATTGCCCGATGAGCCAATGTTTATTGTAAGGTTATTAAGTGCCTGCCCACCTGCGCCAAAAACTACTGTACCAATATTACCACTACCGGTAAAGGAAAGGCTTGACGATGCACTGCCCATTAAAGAGCCACCGCTGATGTTGCTTATAGTGCCGCCAACTACCAGGCCCTGCCCGTTAAGGTTAAGGCTGCCACCCATTACCGATAAATTGCCCGTAACTACCAGCGATGAACCAAGCGAAACACTGGCACCTGAAGATGTATTGATGTCAAGGCTGCCAAGCGTATCGGCCGAAGCAGTAAAGGTAAGCGTGCCTATGCTGCCGCTCCCGGTTAATATAATACCTGAAGAAGTACTGCCACTTACAGAGCCTGTACCGGCAACTGCAACGCTTCCGCCAATAGTAAGGGTATTGCCGTTAAGCATTAAAGCACCGTTATTTAAATTAAGAGAAGTATTTACCGTTACATCAGACCCCAGCATTACACTTCCGCCCGATGCTGCATCTATTGTTAAATTGCCCAGCATCTGTCCGCCCGATGCAAAGGTTATTGTGCTTGAACTACCGCTGCCATTAAGCGTTAGCCCGGAAAACATGCCGCCTGAAATTGAACCATTGCCGCTGGCAGTAAGACTGCCCCCTACAGTAAGGGTATGTACCCCTAATGCAATAGTGCCTTGTTGCACATTAACATTACCGGCCACCGAAAGGTTGCCCGATAAACTTAACTGTGCGGAAGCCGATGTCAGGTTAACCGTAAGGTTTTGCAAGCCAGTAAGCGAGGCCTCTAACCCTATAGTAGCAGAGGGGCCGGTGTAATAAAGATTGTAATTACCGCTTAAGTTAACAGTACCCGTGCCTGCCCCAAACGAGCCGCCTGCCATTACAAACGTAATGTTGTTGGCAAGAGTAGCCACGCCGGTAATGCCCATTTGCAAAACACCGCTGTTTAATATTACCGAATCGGCTACGGAAACATTAGCCAGCAGGCTAAGGGCTGCATTGCTGTTAACCAGCTGGTTAGCTACAATGTTGCCTGAAAAGGTAATAGTGCTACCGCTACCCGCTGTAAGCGTGTTAACGCTAATGGTACCAGCACCCGCCAAAGTACCTGCACTAACCATAAGGTTTGAACTGCCCGAAAGGGTACCGGTAACGGTTAAAGAAGCAGAAGCATTGTTGATGGTTACATCTTCATCGAGCGTAACGGTAACACCAGTATTGATAACGATAATGTCTGATCCGGTTATTGAAGCGCCGGGCGCGGTTCCACCCCAGGTTGCTGCGCTTGACCAATTGCCACTGGCTGTGGCGGTGTAGGTTGCTGCCGAAGCAGATTGCCCTATAAATGCGAGCAGGGCTACAACCATTATACTCTTAGTAAGTAATGTTAAGTATTTCATTTTTCCTGTTTTTAGTTATTAAATAAAGGTTCTCAGGGTTAGTGGCCTGTATTACAAATACTAAAAAGCATAGGAAATACGTGTAAGTGGTGGAGATTAAGGCGGGTAGAAGAAAGTAATGTTGCTCATAACTGAGTTTGGTTTGGTTAAAAAATAAAGTTGTAATGCAGTATCGCTAAAGTCCTGTGTAAAATTAAAGCAATTTTTCCCGCATTAACCATGTTTTAGGAAAATTTATACCTGCACTTGCGCGTTTAACAAGTCATAATAAACCCTATTGCGTTATATCAAAATTACAGCAAGCGGAATATGCACTTGATAGTTGCCTACGCCAAAACAGCCGGACAAATGCCCGGCTGCCGGAATGGCTCCTGTAATTTGTGTTACAGGGCCACTAACCCAAAGTTGATTAAGTAGAACTACCGGCATATTTCCGCTTTGCTTGTTTTCTGTTTTATAATTTAAACCGCCCTAACATTTGTTTGCTTATTGCTGTGCCTCTGTATTTTTAACGGCAGGAAATGAAATTTAAGTATCTCATTTTTCGGTTAATTGCCTGGAAACTGTGTTAAATAATTGGTGCTTAGTTATTTAAGGAACTCTGTTAGCATGGGCTGAAAAAATTATGAACAGCTAATATCAATAGGGGAAATTAGGCCTGAAGGGCATTATTATTTGCAACGATTATGTTTTTGAAGAAGGTGCAGAGGTTTTGTAACTTCACCAAAATTAAACACCCCCAAGCCCACCGGCAGCATGCAAAAACAAAAAATACGATTGTTAGGCGATACTATGGGCCTTGCCCCTTTTCCGTTACGGTTCAGGCAGGCTATGGTGGCGCTTTTTGGCGAGGAAGATGTACCACCATCGCGCTGGGGGCTTAGCAGCTTATCGCAACTATACCCTGCTGTTGGCCTGAAACTTTGGCGGGGCAGACCTTATGTAAAAAACAAGGTTATTATTTCTAACCTGTTTAACCACACCCAAACGCCTATTGAACAGGGGTGGTCGGTTAAAAAAACACAGGTGCTTGATTTCAGGGGAATGGGGCTTACTTACAACAGCCATAACGGAACTGATTTTGCCATACCTATAGGCTCTACAGTTTGCACGGCAGCCCCCGGCAAAGTATTGGCTGTAATTTCGCAGTACAACCGGGGCGGGTTAAAAATTTTTATTGACCACGGGCAAGGCTTAATGACCTGCTATGCACACCTTGCCAAAAGCACAGTGCAAGCGGGCGATATACTGCACCGCGGGCAGCCAATTGCCATTTCGGGGTACAGCGGGCTTGACGGAACGGTTACGTTTCCGTTTGGGGTGCCGCACATGCATTTTAATGTGTGGCTGAACGGCGAACCAGTTGACCCGTTTGGCAAAGACGAACTGGTTTCGATGTGGAACGCCGGTGAACTACCCAAGCCGGCAGGCAATGAGGCCAGCAGTTATACGCCATCAGTTTACAATTATAACAACCTGCAGGAAGCACTGGAATGCTGTATAACAACAAGTGTGAGCGAAAGGCTTACGGATATAGTGGACCCTGAAGAAAGGGCTGCCCATACTATTATTGAAATGAACTACTACCCTACCCGCTTTACCAAAAGGGTAAATATTTATGAGGAAAGCTTTGAGCGATCGGCAAGGCTTGATTTGCCCTTTAAAGGCAGCGACTTTAAGGAGGTTGTTTTTTTGGACGAGCTTTTACCTAAACGAAAAAGGCAAATAAACTATAATACATTATGAGTGCACAGGCGTATGGTTTTCCGCAGAAGGCAGCACCAGTAGAACAACTACTGGAAATTATAGCGCAAAAAAAACAGAAAGATATTGACTGGCACCGGGGCAGGGCATTTTGCCTTATTTACTACCCGGGCAAAGAACGCGAGGAGGCGATAAAAAAAGTATTTGACAGCTACTATGCCGATAGCGCCCTGAACCCCACCGCCATGCCCAGCCTGGCCGAACTGGAGGCTGAAACCGTAAGTATGTGCGCCGATTTATTTGGTGGCGATGCACAGGTGTGCGGCAACATTACATCGGGTGGAACGGAGAGTATTATACTGGCCGTTAAAACCGCCCGCGACTGGGCCAAAAAGAACAAGCCGCATATTGCCCGGGCGCACGTGGTAATACCGGAATCGGCACACCCGGCATTTATGAAGGCGTTCCAGTTTCTGGATGTTGATTATACCGCCGTTAAAACCGGTAAAGACTTAAGGGCCGATGTGGCGGCCATGGAAAACGCCATAGCCTCGAACACCATATTATTAGTGGCCTCAGCCCCTTCGTACCCCTACGGTGTGGTTGACCCTGTTGCCGAAGTAGCGGCATTGGCCAAAAGAAAAAACCTGCTGTGCCATGTTGATGCCTGCGTGGGCGGGTTTATGCTTCCCTTTTTACGGGAAGCAGGTTACAAGGCGCCTGCTTTTGATTTTTCGGTGGAAGGGGTAACCTCTCTTTCAGCCGATATACATAAGTATGGTTATTCGCCCAAGGGGGCATCGGTTATTTTATATAAAAACCATGATTTGCGGCGGCAGCAGTTTTCGCTTTATACCAAATGGTCCGGTGGTATTTATGCCTCGCCTACAGTTACCGGCACACGCCCGGGCGCTAATATAGCCGGGGCCTGGGCAGCGCTGCATGTAATTGGCAAGGAGGGTTATATTGAAATGGCGCGCGCCACTATGGAAACCACTTTAAAAATTAAAGGGGCCACCATGCAGGTGCCTGAACTGGAGATTATTGGCGAGCCAGATATGAGCATAGTGGCTTTTAAATCGGATAAACTGGATGTGTACATGATAGCCGATGAGTTGAACAAAAAGGGCTGGCATTTTGAAAGGCAACAACTGCCACCCAGCCTGCATTTTACTGTAAACTATATACACCGGCAGGTAGTGGATGAGTTTTTGCACGACCTGTTACAGGCGGTTGAAACGGTACGCCAAAGCAAAATGGAGCAACTGGGCAATAAATTGCAAACCAGCGTGGTAAAAGGCCTTAGCAAATTGCTGCCCGAAGGCATGATAGCAAAACTACAGAAGAACCAGACAGGCGGACTGGATAATGAAAAAAAGGCCGCCATGTACGGCATGATGGGGGCGCTATCGGGTACGGACGACCTGGACCAGATTGTGCTTGATTTTCTAGATGACATATATACCGCCAAACCCTAAACATTAAAATGGGCAACGCTATTTGGCAGGGGTTATTAACCGGCCTGGTGCTGGCTACTTTTACCGGGCCAATTTTTTTTGCAGTAATTGATTTGGGACTTAAAGGCCACACCAAAGGAGCCGCCTACCTTGCCTTTGGCACCTTTACCAGCGATATTTTAACAGTGCTTTTTATTTATGCAGTAGCCAAAACCATTGACCGGAACTCGCCGGTATTGCAGGGCATGTACATAGGCGGGGGCCTGCTGCTGGTGGGGCTGGGGCTACAAAATATTTTCAAAGCCAAACCGGTTGACCCGCATACGCCGCTAAACCATGAAAGCGGCCTGCGGCTTTACAGCAAAGGCTTCCTTATAAACATCAGCAACCCGAATGTGTTTTTCTTTTGGTTTGGGGCGGTAATGGTGGCAGTACATGGGTACCGCAACAGGCCTGAACTGGTACTGGCACATTTTATAACCGCTTTATTAGTGGTTTTTGCCACCGATTTTTTGAAAGGCTACGGAGCCTCGTTGTTAAGGCCGTATATAAAAGGCAATATACTGCTGTATTTAAGCAGGCTTTCGGGGCTGGTGCTTATTTATTTTGGTATTAAGCTGATCGTTTTTCATTAAAACATAAAGAGAATACTTATGGAAGCACCGGTAATTACCCAACGTATTGAAACGGGTGACGGAATTATTTTTAAGATTACGTTGAACAGGCCCGAAGTATATAATTGTGTAAACGGCGAAGTAGCCGCCCTGATGCTGGAGGCGTGGAAAACCTTTAGGGATGATAACAGCCTTACCGTAGCTCTGCTACATGGGGCGGGTGAGGAATCGTTTTGTTCGGGGGCCGATTTGAAAGCGCTTACCGAGTTGGTGAATATTAATGCCAACCGCGATGAAGTGGAGCGGTATGTAAAAGAAGGCACCGGGCCAATGGGCGGTACGCGCATAGTACAAAACAAACCGGTAATTACGGTTTCGCAGGGGTACACCTATGCCGGTGGGCTGGAACTTTTTTGCCACGGGCATATAAGGCTGGCAGAAGAAAAGGCCACTTTTTCGGTTTCGTGCAGAAGGTGGGGCGTGCCACTGGCCGATGGCGGCACTGTTTACCTGCCCCGGTTAATTGGGCAGGCGGCAGCTTTGCCTTTAATTATAACCGGGCAAAAAATAACCGCACAACGCGCATATGAAATTGGCCTTGTATGGGAAATAACACCGAACGGCAAAGGGCTTGAAAGGGCACTTGAATACGCCCGGCAAATTTGCCTGCAACCGCGCGATGCGCTGATGGGCGATTTAGCCTCGGCGATTAATGGTTATCACTTACCAATGGAAGAAGCCCTGCAACTGGAAGCTGAAGGTATTTACCCCGTGCTGCGCAGCGAAAGCATACAAAAAGGCGTAGCGCGCTTTATAAGCGGCGACAGAAGCTGGTTTAAATAGAACGCTGTACCGGCAAAGGGCATGAATTTTCACATCGGCTATGCGCAATTACACATTTTATGTGAAATTATTGTATGCATAAAAGTTCGAAAGGGGTTTTATGGGAAGCTATATTTGTGCTTTACCCTACCGCTTATGTTTCCCCTTTTTATTACAAACAACCAGCACAAAGAATTTACTTTCTGCTTTTTGTGGTGCGTAACCAAAAAACCATTCCCCCCTTGCAACTAATTGATTATAAAGGAGTTAACTACTTCTAACTAAAATGGCGACTATATATTACTTTGGACAAATTGAAATCCAAAGATTTAAGATAGCCAAGAGACTATACTCTCGTACTCTTGAAGGAAAGATTTATCGTTTGTATTTTTCCGTAAAAAGGCGGTTGGATATTCCTTTTTTATTTCGATGTTACATTCATCTACTAACGTACGAATGGCACCAGTATAAATGGGTAAAGAAACATCTGTCTTTGTGTGATGAAAATCACAAGCACAATAAATTTCCCCTACTTGTTCGCCTTTTGGGGTTTTTACTGATACGGTAAGCAATAATTTGCCTCCATTGTCATTTGAATGACCTATTCCTCCGTCAACAACTATTTCCTCCGTTGTTTTTTCTCCCTCAGCCCAAAACACCTTACACTCTACACTCATAAATTTTTTTTAGTTGTTTATCAATGCAGGCGCTAATACTTTCGACGGTAGGCGCCTGTTCTTTTGCAAAAATATAGCAAATTTCACCACTTTATTGCACTACCTTTAAACACAGATGTTTATATAGGTTTTGTCCAAAGGAATATATAGGGGGGGACTAAAATTGTTAACCCGCTGATTACCAACAGGTTAAATTGAATAAAAAGCACTATTGAAAAGCGCTTTTGGGGGCCGTGCAGGAAAGGTTATAGCCCTTTATGTAAGCCACTGATTATCAATATATTTTACTGCTTAAAAATGGTTTTGGCCTTTTTATGCTGTGTTTTTGTTTTAAACCACCGATAAATGCTGGACAAAAACGAAAACGGGTATTATATTACGATGCCGCCAAAAGACTGTGTGGCAGCGGATTGTGAAATTTTAAAGCTGGTGGCATATTGAGGAAACAAAAGCGTAACATTCTTTGTTATAACAAAGCTTAAATCGTATTTTTGCATCTCTGTTTATACACCCACGGACACAGAGGATTTTTGATAGCTGACATTAACGGTTTTGTTGCCACCCCCGGGAAGAAATTAACGTCTACGCTTTACAGGCATTATGGAGGTAAGGAAATAAAGCCGCAAGTAAGACTAAAAAAGCCGTTCGGAAGGACGAGTAGAAATATTAAGACAGCATGATGAAATTTGTACTGAAGAGGGTGTTTGTATTATTTGTATTAATAGCAGTAATTACAGCCCTGAACAATACGGTTAGCGCACAATGTGCAGGCACCGAAAGCTTTACAGTAAGCCCACAACCGGGGCCTGGCAATACTTATGCCCCCGGCCAAGTGGTTACGTTTTGCTTTACCATGACTGGCTATAACCAATTAAGCGCTAACTGGCTCCACGGGTTAACGCTGGCACTGGGCGCGGGATGGGATTTAAGTACGCTTACAGTAGTAAGCATGCCTTCGCCGGTAAGCGGGGCAGGAACGTGGAGTTATTATCCGGGCGGTGAGACGAGCACTCATACCGGAGTTTTTTATGGAGCGGGGTTTTACTTTGAAACAAGTTCAGGGGCTTCGTGCGGATGCATGAATTCAGACCCCGGCGATAATTTTGGCGATTACTGCTCCAGCGGAACCTGTACCTGGACCTTTTGCTTCTCTATACAAGTTTCGGCCACGGCCACAGCCGGACAAAGTTTAAGCCTTACGTTACTACCTACGGGCGATGGGACGAGTGGTTCGTGGGGCTCGATTGGATGCAACGACCCAGCCTTTACATTAAGTACTTCGACTGTGGGAGGATCGTTTCTTACAGCCACCGCTACCGCGAGCGACAGCAGATGCTATGGCGAGTGTACCGGAACAGCATCGGTAACTGCCAGTAATGGTACTACCCCTTACACTTATTTATGGAACACAACCCCGGCACAAAGCAGTGCATCGGCCATTGGCCTTTGCCCCGGCAATTACACTGTAACTGTAACGGATGCCGCCAATGCCACTGCAACTGCCAGTGTAACTATTGCCCAGCCTGCAGCACTGGTTATAAGCAGCGATAGTGTTGTAAACCCAAGTTGCCCCGGCACCTGCACCGGAGCGGTTATTACGAATATAACCGGTGGTACATCGCCCTATTCCTATGACTGGAGCGCAGGGGCAGCGCCGAATGCATCGAATGACTATTCGGTATGCGCAGGGCAGGTAGATCTGACCGTAAGCGATGATAACAGTTGTAGTGTTACTGCTACTTATACGGTAACAGACCCTACGCCACTTACCATTAACTTAGTATCGCAGACCAACCCTGCCTGCCATGGTGCAGCAACCGGTTCGCTTACTGTGAATGCCACTGGCGGAAGCGGTGGAACAGTGAACTACCATTGGTCGAACGCAATAGTAGGCGCTACCGACAGCAACCTTGTAGCAGGCACTTATACTGTAACCGCCACTAATGCGGCAGGCTGCACAGGCACGGCTTCGTACACTATTACTGAACCTGCCACTGCCATATTAATAGGGCCGGCCACCATTACCGATGTTTCGTGCTTCGGTTTCAGCAATGGCGCTATTACCGCCAGCAGCAACGGGGGTGCAGGCACTACCACCTATAACTGGCACCAGGTTTCAACAGGAGCCATGCTAAGCGGGCAAACCATACAAGGGCTTAGCGCCGGCACTTACGAGCTTACCATGAGCGATGCCAACGGCTGCCAGGCAGATACAAGCTATGAGATTGGAACACCCACCAAACTGGTGGTAGATTCGATGACAAGGGTAAACATAAGCTGCAACGGTGCAGGCGACGGGCAGGCCACTGCTTATGCCAGCGGCGGCACACCGGGTTATACCTACAACTGGAACGGCAGCGGCGCTACGGCAACTAATTATACTTCCGGGCTTCTACCGGGCTATGCCAAAGTGCTGGTAACTGATGCCCATGGTTGTACTACGAACGATTCGATAATGATTACCGAGCCAAGCCAACTTACAGTTGGGGCAGTAGGGCAAACTAATGTAACCTGCAACGGCAGCAATACCGGCAGCGCCACCACTGTGGGCAACGGCGGAACACCGCCTTACAGTTACTACTGGAACAACGGTGCAACCGGGCAAACAGACGCCCAACTGGCGGCAGGCGCGGTATACACCGTTACTGTAACCGATGCACACGGATGCACTGCAACACGCAGTTTTACACTTACCCAGCCCACTGCGCTGGTGAGCACACCAATAATAACCGATGCCACCTGTAATGGGAGCGCCAATGGCAGCATTGACGCCAACGTGAGCGGTGGTGTGCCGCCCTATAGTTTTATATGGAGCGACGGGCAATACACACAGGTAGCGCAAATGCTGGCAGCGGGAACTTACATTACCACCGTTACCGACCAAAACGGCTGCCAGGCAAGTGCTACTGCTATAGTAAACGAGCCGGCCCCTTTAACCGCCACGCTAACCCCCACCCCGGTTAAGTGTATGAATGAAAAAACCGGTACCATTGTAATGAACGCTACCGGTGGAACACCACCATATGGTTTTTCGGCCACGCAGGATGGGTTTAACTTTACATATGCCGTAGGCAATACCGCCAGCGGACTGGACAGCGGCACTTATGATGTGGTGATTTCGGATGCAAATGGTTGTACCGAGATACAAAGTGCTTATGTAGGGCCTGCTATACCTGACAGTTTTTCAACCACTACTGATTCGACAAGTTGCTATGGCAGTGATTATAACGATGGGGTAGCTGTGGTAGTTGCCCTATCGACAGCAAACGGGCCTTACCAATACTCGGTAGATAATGGGTTTGTGCAAGATACCGGTTACTTTAATAACCTATCGGCGGGCAACCACCTGATAATAACCACCAGCGCAAAAGGCTGTACCGATTCGATTGCCGTGGTAATTAATCAGCCACCGGCCATTATTGTAAGCATAAACCCCGATACGGTAAACCTGCCGCTTGGGCAAAGCCAGCAGGTAATGGCCCTGTATGAAAATGCCGATAATGTGAGCTATGCCTGGTACCCATACGAAGGGTTGAGTTGTATTGATTGCCCTAACCCGGTAGTTACCACTTACTACCCAATGGAATATAAACTAACGGTGAGTATGCAAAAGGCAAATGCCACCTGCTATGGCTATGCCACCCTACATGCCAATGTAGACCAAGCAGTGCCTATTTATATACCCAACGCCTTTAGCCCTAACGGCGATGGCAATAACGATGAGTTTAAGGTGTACGGCGAGGCCATTAAAGCCTTTGATATGAAGATTTTTGACCGCTGGGGCGAAATGGTTTACAGTAGCAATAATGCGCTTACAGGTTGGGACGGATCGTACAAAGGCGAACCGGCACCGCAGGGTATTTACACCTACCAGCTTACCATTGTGTTGCTGGATAATGTAACCATACACAAGATGGGCTCGCTTACTTTGTTAAGATAAGCATTGCCCGGCGCGGCACATTTGCCAGACGTGTGTATTTTCCTATTTTTAACGCTGGGCTGTTTATATGCAGCCGGTAATCAGCATGAACCTCGCGTCGAAGATTGACCATACGCTTTTAAGGCCCGATGCTTCGGAAAAAGAAATTAAAAAGCTTTGTGCAGAAGCCAAAGAATATGGTTTTGCGGGGGTTTGCGTACCGCCTTATTTTGTAAGAAAATGCAAACTGTGGCTGAAGGAT
>DASZPC010000180.1:0-2015 GCA_035550455.1 Chitinophagales bacterium
CCAAGTGGGTTAATAAAGTACAGGCCTTTATCATCGGTAATAGCGGTACTGCCCCCGCTCTTTCGCTCATTGGGCTTGGCCGTGTAGTCAATATAAACTTTTAGTTTTTCATCGCGGGTGTAGGCTTTGGGCAATTCAATTTTTAGTTGCAGCGAATCATAACTATATTTCAGTGCCTCGCGTTGTGTTTCGCCGGTTACCAGGCTTACCTCATTTATATTAAAACCTTTTGCATCCAGTATCAGTTCGTTTTGTGTATAGAAGTGTGGTTTTAAGGTAAGAGTGGCTTTGCCGTACAAATATTGCCTGGCGTAATCAAACTTTACTTCGAGCTTAGTATCAACAAGGTCGAAGTATTTAGTGGCGGAAGCGCGGTAAGGGTTCTCGCGCGAAACGGTTATTTCAACCGTGTCCAGGTTTTCAACTATGGGTTTTGATTTATGGGCATGTTTAGGCCCTGAACAGGAAGAGGCAAATGCAATTAGTATTGCCAGGAATACAGAGAAACGGTGAAACATGAAATCGTATTTTTTATTAATGGGGTGTAAAGGTGCGGAATTATAGGCAAATGGTGCATGATTAGCCCCAAGTGGCTTCCTATAAAGTTACTATCAGCTCAACGGCTGAAAAATACGAGAGCGGCAGGTTGGTATTCAGCTTTTGTATAAAAGGGTTTTCGGTTTTGCCCGAAGGCATAGGGTTGCTTATGGTAAGCATAATGTTAAGGTGGTTGCCGGGCGCCTGTGTGCTGTTCACCGCCTGCAGGCCCCAGCTTATGTCCCATACACAGCAAACCGAGCTAAGTGCTGAATAGCGGAAGGCGCTTTTTATAATAGCCCCATCGGCAAATGGGTCCAGTTTGTGGTTATGGTAAGTGTTTAGTGGTTTTGCCTGTATGCCCGGCATGTTTTCTATTCCGGTGGTGTTACTGGCCGTGTTTAGCTTTAAGCCGGCAATATGCAGCGCATTAGCGGTTGTGCTTTTAACCCTGGTGGCATAATGCACTGCTGTTACGGCAGGTGGTGGCGGTGGAACGGCTACCTGTTCTTTTTGGCAAGCTGCCATAGCCGGGTCTTCGCAAAAGCAGCGAAGAAAACCAAGGCAAATAAGTAATAGCGAAAGGGGTATCTTTTTTATCACGTGCTGTAAAAATTATGGCGCAAACATACCGTAGCAGGCAGCCCTGCGCCATCACCCAATGGGGTGAATCATCCGCTAGTATTAAAGTTTAAACTCTTGTTAATTCGGGTGGTTAATTCAGGTAAGTACAAAACGGGTTCACTTACTTTACCCTTTCTTGAAGCGAATGAAGCGCAACGAAAAAATCCCATCGTATAAAATAACCGACCTGGGCCCCGACGCAGGCCGCAGCAACGATGTTGAGTTTTACAGGCTGGAAGATTTTATAAGCAATACCGACCGGATTACAGCCCCGCACCGGCACGACCACTTTGCCCTGTTTTTAATTACCGCAGGCACAGGTTGGCAGGTAATAGATTTTAACCGCTACGAAATACGCCCGGCACGTTTGTTTTTGGTAGCGCCCGGCCAGGTACATGCCTGGGGCGATATTGAAGGGGTAAAGGGCTATGCCGTACTTTTTACGCGCGAGTTTTTTACCCTTACCCTGCAATACCGCGAACTGCGCGCCTATCTTTTTTCCAATATTGTTTACCAGCACGCTTTTCTTGACCCCGACCCGGAAAGGTTTAGCAGGCTGAACAACGTTTTTATCAATATTGAAAACGAATACCAGCACTTACGCAAATACAGCGACCATATTATCCGCTCCTATGTTAACATCATTCTTTTTGAGGTAATAAGGGTTTATGAAAAACTTACCCCCCCGGCTAACGAAGATGCCACCTACATAAAACTGCGCGAGTTTGAGGACCTGGTTAATCAGAATTTCCGGAACATGCATTCAGTAGCCGAGTATGCTGCGCAATTGCATATTACCGCTAATCACCTCAACGCAATTTGCCGTAAGCAGAAAGATAAATCAGCCGGTGAAA
>DASZPC010000181.1:0-3942 GCA_035550455.1 Chitinophagales bacterium
TTGCCGACCACGGGGGTATTGGCAAAGGGCACGGTGGCAATACGCCAGATGAAGTAAATGTGCCTTTTATAATAATGGGGCCAGGCATTAAAAAAGGCTATACCCTTAAAGAAAAGCCACGTAATTACGATACTACCGCCACCCTTGCGCAAATACTGGGCTTAACACCGCCCGATTGTTGGGAAGGAAAAGTGCTTACCGAAATTTTTGAATAGTTTTTACTGCTGTATTACCGGGCAGAAGTATCTATAGCTATAGGAACATATACTGAGCCAGGAAATACTTTGGGGCCGGGTATTTCTGCGGCAGGCTTAATTTCCCCTGTTGCAGGAAATATTAGCGGACAGTTGTAGTTTACTTTGAAATAGTTTTCAATCATTCTTTCCCGGTTTATATCAACCATGTAAACAACATTTTGGTGCTGGCTATATAAAAAATGCATAATGCTGTCGGTTTGCGAACTTCCAGTAAGGCCCTTCATATACTCGGCATAGGTAGATAGCATGTAGTGTATTCCATTGTCAACACTGACAAATGACTTACCACATTTTTCAAATGGTTTACCAAAAGGGCGGGGGTGGAGTTTATCCAGAACATCAATGCCAACCACCACAATTTTCTGCGGCAGGGCGCATACGGTTTTGACTAATTCCACGCTCCGCGCCTCCCTGTCTTTTAGGAACCTGAATTCATTGATGTACAGTTTTATTTGCCCGAATGCAATGATGGCCAGTATTATCAGATAAGCTGTTATTTTTATGCTATTTAGTTGCGGGGCAGGTTTATTCCCTCCATTTTCAAACAGGCTGAACCATACAAGGTTCTGTAATATAAAGCACCATAGCATAGGTACGAACAAACGGCTTTCCATTTTCATAAAAATGGCGAGCCCAAGGTACATAGCTACAAAATAGGTGTTTGCTAACCAATACCAGCGCTTTGCTTCTTTGGCGCCATTATATAGCAGTGGAATAAAAATAGTAAGCAGTAAGTACAGAAAAATAAGCGCATAATGATGTTCAAACATCCGCTGGCTGCGCTCTTTTAGTTTTTTGCCTACCCCAGTTAGGTTTTCAAAATAATAGGGCATAGACGCCGGTGTTTTATCGAGGGGTAAAAGGCCGATTCGATGAAAAAATGCAGTGTTAATTCGGTTGGTGTCGTTTTGAAATTGTGTGTTTGCAGCTGCTATTGTTACACTATCGGCATTGGTTTTTAAATGCAGTGTTTGTAATGGTTGTTTGAAATCCCACAATGTAAACTGGTATTTTCTGAATGCCAGGTATTGCGCATCGGTTTGGTTAAACGGAATGTTCAGCAATACTGCCATACCACCTATAGTTAAAAATGATACAACAGGCCAGGCGTAACTTTTTATTTTAGGCTTAAGCCAGCATGTTATAAGAAAAAACGGCACAAAAATACCCACTGCAAGCATGGCGGGTTCATTGCGGCTAATAGCGGCATATATAAAACACAGGGTATTCCAGCCTTGTGTTAGGATTCGTTTTTTTGAGGCAGGCGCTTTTTTTGTGATAGTATTGAACATGTTAAACAACGCCGCCCCTGCCAGTAACAGCGGCATACGGGTGCCTTGCCACACCACCAGGTTTTGGCTAAAAGCAAAAGCACCAATAATTACAGAAGCTGAGAATAACCATTTTGGAGTGTTGGCTTTATAGGTGTGCCCAACTATTGCCACTATGGGTTTTAGTTGTATCAATAACATCAAGTACCCAATGAGCAGGAAAAAGGCATACCAATCAAAATTGTTATTAATGATGTACAGATATTTCATTACATGGGTAATGCCCATCCAAAAACCATAGGGGTTGGGAATACTTTCAGGCCTTCCGGTAAAATCGCCACGGGTTAAAATGGTAAAATAAGGCTCAGTGCCTTCTTCGTAATAAAAGCATCCATTTATTGCAGCAAGGGCATATACTACCAGTAATAATGGTAGCAGCAGGTGTTTTAATTTTAACCCTTTAAGCGCCATGTTGTAAATATAGGCCTTAGCACTTTAAACTGCCCTGTTAATCAACATCCGGTATTGAATCTTGAGCAGGAATAATGCTATCGGCTGGTACCACCATTTGCAGGGCTATCCCCTTTAACTCAATATTAGGGGTAAACCCGGTTGTATCGGCCGGAGTAAGCAGGTTGCGCATAAACATGCGGTTTACCAATAAATGCGAAAAATCGGAAATGTACCCTTTAACATGCCCCTGCTTATCAAACTGGTAGCGGAAAGAACGGGGATTAGGTATAATGGCAGCGAGGAATATTGATTCAGCCAAACTAAGCTGCGATGGCTTTTTGTTGAAGTAGAATTTTGCGGCTTCGCCTATGCCATACACATTAGGGCCCCATTCAATTATATTCAGGTAAACCTCCAGCATTCTTTCTTTACTTACCAGTTGTTCGTTTTCAATCAGGTAAACAATTAAAGCCTCTTCAGCTTTGCGGGAAATGGTTTTGTTCTGGTTCAGGAAAACATTTTTTACCAACTGCATACTCAAAGTGCTGCCGCCCCGGGCAAAACGGTGCTCTTTGTAATCCTGTGCAATTGATTCGCGTAAGGCCTCGGGAATAAAGCCCCTGTGCTGAAAAAAGGAAGGGTCTTCGGCCTGCATAACGCTTAGTGGTAAATAGTGGCTTATTTGACTAAGCGGAGTATAATAGGGGTTTTGTGGCCCTATTTCAATTTGCCTAACAAATTGCCCCCTTGCATAAGCATCGTAAGTAAACGGGTTATTGATACGTGTAAAATCTTCGGCCCCAAAATGCCTGATGCCAAAATTTTTTCGTTTCAGGATAGCGTCAAATACTACTGAGTCGGCCTGGCTGGCATTTAAGCGAAAATGTAAATTATATTGCAGGCTACCGGTGCATGATATTCCTTTAAGGGTGGTAAATATCCCCTGGGGCAGCGCGTTGAAAAATGAATCGGAGGCAATTTCAGGCATATCAATGTTCAGGGTATATATGGTATCGGGTTTGGTTGCAATCCCGGCACTGATATTAAAGGCCGCATGGTTGAGCAATAAGGAGGTTTGGGTTTTGATGGAGGAGTTATCGTTGGCTATTTCAAAAGTTGTTTGAATAACTGCATCGTAAATAACAACATCTGTTTTAGCCAATCGCCAATTGTTTACAATTAGATTGTGCAGGGCAACTTGGGTAGTAATTAGTTGTCCATTATCAGCCCTTGCAAAATCAATTTTAGTGCTAATACTGTCGAAACTGCCTTTCAATCCATTGTTATGGTCGAGAAAAGGTAGGTATGTGCCGGCTTTACCTGTACGCACAGCATTGAATGTATAGCTTTTGTTTCTCGTTAAAACAGAACCGGTTAGTGTAATTGTATCGGCGCTTTCATTATCTATAATAGTTCCGGCAATAGCCCCGTTGGTGTTACTTAGCCTGGGCAAGTAAATGTTTTCATTTTTTGCTGTATCATAGTAGGCTATATAGGCCTCCTGAATGGTGAAATTGGTATTTAAAGCACGTATTAATTGCGCTTCTAAGTTTTTTATAGCTGGTTGGCGTGGTTGGTTTTTTTCGTTTGTGCTGGTACTGTTTCGCTTATTATTAAGCCAGCTGATGTTGTTGCGTTCGGGCAGGTTAAAGGCGTTAATTTGCAGGCTATCGGCGAGTATAAAGTTTAAGGGAAAATGTCCGGTAAGCAGTTTGGGCAAAGATATTTTGGTGGTTAGGTTATTTACCTTTAATAATGTATCAGCATTTAACGGCTGAATAAAAAGGCCGATTAGGGTTATTTGATTAACCCCATTGAACCTTACCTCTGCTGCCTCAATTTTAAGTTGATATTGGTTTAATGCCTGTTTTTGAAACTTGCCAAATGCAAGATGCAACAGGGTGTTGCGGCTGGCAAACCATAATAATACAAGCAGCAAAACGGTAAGTGGTAACCATAGC
>DASZPC010000182.1:0-4398 GCA_035550455.1 Chitinophagales bacterium
ACCCGGCACCTCAACAGCAGTTAACCCCGTTAAATCACCGGCACTGTCTATTGTAGTGGTATCCGTATATAGTTCAGCCGAAAAATTACCTGAATGAACATTTACAAAAGTAGGGTCGCGCATTACAAAATGGTTAGTAGCCATTTGCATAGGCTGCTCAATAATGCTCCACGCAAGCGGGATAGCCAACGCCCTGCCGCAGCATTTTACAAATTCGCCGCCTTTCCATGCTTCAAAACTGCCATTGTCTATATCGCTTTGCGCAAAAGCAGTTACTGAACATGCAAGCACGAAAAAAATTATGATGGTATATTTTATTTTACCCATTCGCCTTATCCCAAAGTTAAAGATAAACATTGCTTTGGTTTGCGCAATTCAGGCTACAATAAACCAGGGGTTCAGCAGGTTTTCTTTGTTATAGGTAAGTGGTGTACCGGTTTCGTAATTCAGCACATTGTGCCCTGCATTCAGGGCCACTGCATGGGCGGCGGCGGTGTCCCATTCCATGGTAGGGCCAAAGCGCGGGTAAACATCGGCTTTGCCTTCGGCCACCAGGCAAAATTTAAGCGAGCTTCCCGATGAGATGAAATCAACTTCCTTGCCCTCTGCCTTTAGTTGTTCCACAAATTGCAGGGTTTCCTCGCTTAAATGCGAGCGGCTGGCCACCACCACTACTTTGTTTTTTTGCGAATAGTGCTGTGTATTCAGTATGGTTTCAAATTGCCCAGTAGTGTTATTAAAAGCAAACGAGCCGCCGCCTTCAAACCCAAAATATGTTTTTTGTAATGCCGGGGCGTGTACCACACCCAGCACGGGCGCACCGTTTTTTATGAGGGCAATATTTACCGTAAACTCACCATTCTTTTTAATAAACTCCTTGGTGCCGTCAAGCGGGTCAATCATCCAGCAGCGCTCCCAGTTTTTGCGTTCGTTGTAAGCAGTTTGCTTTGTTTCTTCAGATATGTAAGGAATGCCCGGGTATAGCTGTTGCAGGCCCTGAATAATAACTGCATTCGAGCGCTTGTCTGCCTCGGTTAGCGGCGATTTATCGTCTTTTATTTCCACCGCAAAAGGGCAGGAGTAGACCTGCATTATTTCATCGCCTGCTTTACGGGCTATGCTAACCAGTTGTTCTAAATCAATGTCTCCGTAGTTCATCCCGCTATTTTAAAAGGCGCATGCACTGTTCAAGGCTATCGCGCCAATAAGGTATTTCAAGGCCAAAAGTTTCTTTCACCTTCTTTTTATTTAAAAGGCTGTATTTGGGCCTTGCCGCTGGTGTAGGGTACTGGCTGGTTTCAATGGGGTTAATTTTTGTTTTTAGCCCTGCCATATCGCGGATAGCCACGGCAAAATCGTACCAGCTTGCCACACCCTCGTTACTGTAATTATATACACCGGGCTTAGGGCTTGGGCTTTGAACCACTTTCAAAATGGCGCCTGCCAGGTCGCGGGCATAGGTAGGCGAGCCTACCTGGTCGTAAATTACATTAATTGATTCGCGCTCTTTGCAAAGGCGCAGTATGGTTTTTACAAAGTTTGCCCCAAACGACGAATACACCCATGCCGTACGGAAAATAATAGCATGGGGGTTATTGGCCAGTGTAAGCTTTTCGCCTTCCAGTTTACTGGCGCCATATATGCCAAGCGGGTTTGGCGTATCATCCTCAAGCAATGGCCTGGCAATACTACCATCAAAAATAAAATCGGTAGATACGTGAACATACTGTGCCCCTGTTTCGCTACAGGCTTTGGCCAGGTAGCCAGCAGCATCTGCATTTATTTTATAGGCAATTTCTTTTTCCGATTCGGCCTTATCTACAGCCGTATAGGCCGCGCAGTTAATTACGGTGCTATATTTTCCACCGGCAATTAAATCCTGTACGGCAGCGGCATTTGTAATATCAAGGTCGTCTTTATCGGTAAAAACAAAATTGTGGGTTTCCAGCAGCGATGAAAGGAAGTTTATTTCGCTGCCAAGCTGTCCGTGGGCGCCGGTTATTAAAACTTTAAGCATTATTAAAATTGAAAATTATTGACACAATCTTTTAGCATCGGCAAGGCCTGGTCTTTATCTGAAACTAGTGCTGTTGAAATATCAAAACCCCAGTCAATATTTAACGAAGGGTCTTTAAAACTGATACCGCCTTCGCTTTCTTTCGAATAGTAGTTGTCGCATTTATATTGAAAAATGCAGGTATGGCTTAAAACCGAAAAGCCATGCGCAAAGCCACGCGGGATAAAAAGCTGTTTTTTGTTTTCGGCGGTAAGCAGCAAACTAAAATGTTTACCAAATGTTGGCGAACCTGTACGGATATCAACCACCACATCCAGCACTTCGCCTTCAACCACCCGTACCAGTTTTGCCTGGGCCATTGGGTTTAGCTGGTAATGCAGCCCGCGCAGTACGCCGCGTTGCGATTTCGATTCATTATCCTGCACAAATTCCACATCAATCCCGGCATTGTGAAATGATTGCTTATTGAAGCTTTCAAAAAAATAACCCCTCGCATCCTGAAAAACTTTTGGTTCAAATACAAATAATCCTTTAAACCCGGTTTCAATAAAAGGCATAGTTAGCTATATGGTTTTATTAAGCAATTTATCGTAAGTAAGAATTTTTTCAAGGTACCTTTCTTTAAGGCATTCCCTTAATATGTTTAAATGGTTGGCGCCGTGCAGGTCGGTACCCACAAAGTTAACCATGTGTTCGTTTATCATCCTTATTGCGGTGTAGCGCGCACCTTTGCCGTAAGCGCCGCATAAAGATGCAATATTGATTTGGAAAAAGATGTTTTTGTCTTTTAATGAATGGTAGGTGTGGAAATCTTTTTCGTGAAAATAACTGTAGCGCTCGGGGTGCGCAAGCACAACGTTATATCCCGCCGTTTGCAGCTTGTAAACAATATCGCCCATTATAGTTGGCTTGGCCAAAAAAGGCATTTCCACCAAAATATAATTCCGGGTAAAGGTCAGCAAATCCTTTTTTTCAATTTTTGGGTAAAGCGACTCATCAATATTATACTCGGCAGCGGCATCAAATTCAATATCAATATTATTTTGTTTAATAGCCTCGCGCACGGCATCGCGGCCCTTTATAATGGTTTCGGTACTATTGGTATAGCCATCGGCCATTACATGTGGCGAGGTAACTATTTTTTTAAACCCCAGTTCTTTTAAACCCTGTAGTAAAGCAATAGTGTCTTCCATTGTTTTAGCCCCATCGTCAATACCCGGTATTAAATGCGAATGCATATCGGCACGCATCAGGCTGTAATCGGTAAGTAATGACGGAGCCTTTTCTTTATTCGGGCTTAAAAAATTGAGCAATCTGTCAAGCAATGGATAAACTTTATCCGGCTAAGATATTGTTTTTGAAAAATACGGGCTAAAGCGCAGGTTATTTCAGGTTCCTGAAATAATCAACAGTAAGGGCAAGCCCTTTGCTAAAAGGGAATTCGGGGTTATAACCCAAAAGGTTTTTTGCCTTTGAAATATCAGCTAAAGAATTCCTGATATCGCCTTTACGCGATTCGCGGTACGTAGCAGCATGGTCGCTGCCCAGCAATTTCTGAATATCGGAATAAAGCCTGTTTACCGAGAAGTTTTCGCCTACAGCAATATTAAACACAGTGCCAAAGGCTTCGATATTATCGGTTAGCATGGCCCTTATATTGGCCTGAACGGCATTTTCTACAAAAGTAAAATCGCGGGTTTGTTCGCCATCGCCATCAATATACACGGGTTCGCGCTTCATTATTTTATCAATAAACAAAGGCATTACAGCTGCGTATTGTCCGTTAGGGTCCTGCCTGGGCCCGAAAATATTGAAGTAGCGCATGCCTGTAATACGCATACCATAAACATGGTTAAATACTTTAGCATACAACTCGTTGGCATATTTACTTACAGCGTACGGCGAAAGCGGGTTGCCAATTTTTTCCTCTACTTTGGGAAGCGATTTTTCATCGCCGTAAACCGAGGAAGAGGAGGCGTAAACAAAACTTTTTACACCGGCATCTTTGGCAGCTACCAGCATATTTACAAAGCCGTCCACATTTACGGCATTCGTATTTTCCGGTTCTTTTATCGAACGGGGCACTGAGCCAAGGGCTGCCTGGTGCGAAACCAAATCAATGCCTTCGCAGGCTTTACGGCAGGTGGCTAAATCGCGTATGTCGCCGTTAATGAATTGATAAGCGGGGTTACCTTCAAAAATTACAGTGTTTTGGACGCGGCCGGTGGCAAGGTTATCCAGCACACGTACTTTTTTCGCCTTGTATTTAAGCAGGTACTCAACAATGTTTGAGCCTATAAAGCCAGCCCCTCCGGTAACAAGGAAACTATATTGCGATAAATCTTTTTCGTGATAAGGAATATCGTACATGGCGCAAATTT
>DASZPC010000183.1:0-1864 GCA_035550455.1 Chitinophagales bacterium
AAACTGTTTTTCAATGTCCGCTTAAAAAAACTTTATCGGCATAAGTTGGCAACTCCGTTTTTAAACGTGCACAGGCAGGGCTTTTTATTGTTAAGGGCAGTTTTTAGGGGTAAATGCCCGCTAATAATAACTATTTTAGCAACTAAAATAAATGTTAATGAGGCGTATAACTGCTACACTGTTGATAGTCTTAACGGCTTTTTCGCTATTGGCGAATACCGGCGATACCATAAGGGTTAACGGGCACAATAACATAAGTATGACCTGGTATGGTAACTACGATAATACCACAGTATTTCCCCCAGCTACCAAAACTTACCATAAAATCCTTATGCACTATATTATGGGATGTGCCAGCGGCGGGTGTTCGGGGTGGGATTATACTACTATTATACAGTTGTTGCAGCATACCGGCCTTTTCGATTCAACACTGGCATACGCCCCCAATTTTACAGTAAATGGCGTTCGGCAGGATTCACTGGTTTACAGCGCTAACCCCACATATACTACCGGCTATGATTCAGTTAATAATACTACCGATTCTGTATTAAACACGCAGTTGTTAGTGCGTAATTATGCCGATACTACCCATCCTTATACCCAAACTGATTCTGTATTGGTTTACCCGGCTGGGTATTGGAATTATTACTACGATAATGGTGGTAACATAATCGACTCGGCTTATGTTGGCGGCACTACGCGGTATGTTTACCTTACCCATGTATATACCCCCCGCGAAATTATGCAGCCGCACGAGTTGGGCCGTGTTATAACCCCTTACGGAAGTTACTACACTTCAATCCCGAATTGGAGTAATGATTATGTTTTTGATGTAACCGATTACGCCCCGCTTTTGCATGATACCGTTATTCTTCGCGATTTCTATAGTGGGTGGAGCAGTGGGTTCTCGGTAACGCTTAAGTTTGAAATGATTGAAGGTACGCCGCCGCGCACAGTTAAAAATATTTATCCCATGTTTAACGGGTACTTTGCTTATGGCAGTACTTCGGACCCTATAGCTAATCACATGCTACCCATGACTTTTGCCTTATCTGACAGCGAGCAACATGTTATGTTCCGTATTACCCCTACCGGGCACGGCGAGGGTAGTGCCGATGATTGCGATGAGTTCTGCGATAAATATTACGACTTGTTTATTAACGATCAGATGTTGGACGAGACCCATGTATGGCGGTCAGATTGTGATGTTAATTCACTGATACACCAATCGGGCAACTGGATAACCAGCAGGGCTAATTGGTGCCCTGGCGCCAAAGGCCTAAGCCAGGACCATGAAATTCCATCCAGCTATTTTACCCCCGGCGATTCAATTAAAGTGGAAGTGCAAATGGAACCATACACCGAACCCGGCGGTGGGGCGGGCCTTCAAATGGCTGGAGAATTATTTACCTATGGCGCACCTAACCAGCAGGTCGATGCAACCATTGATGATGTAATTCAGCCAAGTAATATCGACGCATTCTCCCGCTTTAACCCGGTGTGCGCAAACCCGATTATTATTTTGCGCAATTTGGGGGCGCAGCCACTCTCATCGGTTACCATACGCTATGGCATGGTAGGCGAAACCAACTACGATTACCACTGGAACCGTACCACCCTTACCTATAACCAGGTGGATACTGTTATGTTGCCTAACATTGTGCTTAATGACAGCACGCCCAGCCATATTTTTCAGGCTTATACCTATTATCCTAATGGCCTTATTGATAATTATCCTTACAACGATACCGTGCGTGTTTATACCGATTTCCCGCCATCTTACGACAGCGTTTTTGTTTTTGCCATGAAAACCAACATGGATGCCACACAGGATAGCTGGACTTTAACCGATGATGCCGGTAAT
>DASZPC010000184.1:0-1949 GCA_035550455.1 Chitinophagales bacterium
CTGTGCCTTTGGCATAGTTTAGCTTCTCCCCGGCAATATTATAATACTCGTAAAGCGCGCCCACCAATACCACACTCATTATAACCATAAAGCTGTACTGGCTGAATAAAATAGCGCCAATCATTACCGCAACAAAAACAATTCCGGTTACCGAACGTGTAACTAAGTTTTTCATGTGTGGTTAAGTTTTAGGTGAAATGCGGGGTTAAAATAAGATTTAAAAATTTATTGCAGTATTTTCTTCTTCAACAAACTCCTCCTCGTATGGCTTTTTCCAGCGGTTTAATACATACAGGCAGCCCGCAAATACAATAATTGCCGCCAGCGTGGCATACCACGGCATACTGGCTTCGGCCACATCGGTTTTAATATTGCCCGTGGCATAAAGGTACTTAAACAGCACCTGCATAAAGTTATTGGTAAAGTGCAATGCCACCGAAAGCCACAAACTGCCCGATATGTAATAGGCATAGCCTAAAAACGCCCCCAGCGCCCAAATAGCAAGGGTATTTTGGTATTCCCAGTGGGTAAGCGAAAAAATTAAGCCCGTTACTATTATCGAAACCACCGGCGAAATCCCCGCCCGCAAAAATCCCCCCAGCAGCAAACCCCTGAAAAATATTTCTTCGCAAACAGCGGGTATTACCGCGAACACAACGCTTACCCATATAAACCGTACAAACCGGTTATTATTTAATATAGTTTCAGTAAGCGCATCGGTTTCCTTTTGGTGGTCCTTCAAAAATGCCATTGACGAAGGAAGGGGTATGGCATTCATTACATCCACCAAAAACTCAATAAAAAACTGGGCTGCAAAAATGGCAAACACGGCCAGCACCAGCATCTTCACCGGCACACCGTGGTTCATGCGCAACCTTTCGTAAATGGCGCCGGTTTCAAGCCCGGCAAACATAACTGCGCTCAAAAAAAATCCACCAACCGACGATACCCCCTGCACAAATAAAAACGCATTCACGGCATTATCGGTGTCCAGGGTACCCTGTAGAACCGTCATGGGCTGGTCAATGCCAAAAAGCGCTGGCACGGCCATTATCGCCACGTACCCAACTACGCCGTAGTTGAACAACCACAGGCATACCATTAAAAACAACTTAATCCCGAACGGAAAGTCCCTGAATGGTGGTCTCATCGCTTATATGCGCCAAACTTAAAATTATTTATGAAAACGCAGTTTGGCAACCAGCGCATCCGATACCGGGTTCGAATAAGGCCCAAAAGCATTTACCAGCGTACCTTTCATCCCGTCGTTCGATTCAATGGCATATAGCACCATTTCATCGCCGGGGTCGGTATTGCCTTCAAAACGGTAAACTTCGGTAATCTCAAATTCCTCCGGCGAAAGTTGTTTGCCGCTGGTAGTGCATTCTATCCGGGTTTCACGCAGGTTAAAATCCCGGTCATAACCGCGCTTCTTCAAATCGGCCACCGCCTCTGTTATGGTTTCATAACTTTTCACCTCATAAAGGTACGGAAAAATGATGACAGGGGCAAAACCAGCTTTCAACCCGCTATCAACTCCCTCGCATTGGCAAGCGCAGCATCGCTCAGTTTATCGCCGCTCAGCATTTTGGCAAGGTCTATCACCCGTTCCTCGCCTTTCAGCTCCTTTATTTTTGTGTTGGTGCGCAGGCCGGTGGTTTCTTTGTAAATGTAAAAATGAGCATCGGCTGTGCGGGCTATTTGCGGCAGGTGTGTAATCGCTATCAATTGGTGGTTGCGCGAAAGCTGTTTCATTATCTCTCCCGTTTTCAGCGCCACCTCGCCCGAAATGCCATTATCAATTTCATCAAATATCATCGTTGGCAAATCACCGGCATCGGCCACCAGCGATTTTATACAAAGCATTAAGCGCGAAAGCTCGCCCCCGCTGGCCACTTCCTTTATTTCCTGCGGTGTAAATCCTTTATTGGCCGAAAACAGGAACTTCA
>DASZPC010000185.1:0-2845 GCA_035550455.1 Chitinophagales bacterium
CGTAACGTAGCCAGGTTAGCATTAAACAGCAAAGTGCCGTGGCTGATAATGTTTTTGCGGTTAGTAAACTGTGCGTTGCCCGAAACCTTTTTGCCCCGGCAGGTAATATTATTACGCTCGTCAGTTTTTAAATCAATACCCGCCTTTGTGAAAGCTTTTATAAGCGGGGCATTAAACAATGGATAATTGTTTATCTTTTTATCGTTAAAAGAAGTGATAAAAGCAAAGTTGAGGTTACCCATATCATGATATACCGCCCCCCCACCGGTTATGCGCCGGGCAATTTTCAAAACACCGTTCCGTAAAAATTCAAAATTAACCTCCCTATAAATGTTCTGGTTTCGGCCTATAATTATCGAGGGCTCATTTACATACAACAACAATAAATCTTCTTTTGCCGTATTGGCATTATGCAGCAGGTAATCTTCAATGGCAAGGTTTACAAATGGGTCAGTAATGCCCCGGGTGTCAACTAATTTCACCCAACAAGGTTATAAATAAAACCCGATTGTACCGGCATTTACATCCTGCCGCGGCGCATACGGCGCAGGGCGCGGCGCTCGTCCCTCACTGCAATTATTTCGGCCACCGGAACGGTACCCGAACGGTAATACATGTAAATAAACAGGATGCTTGCCGCCGTTAGCAAATGCCAGGCCGCATGGCCCTGAAAAATGCTGGTGGGGCTGCAAACCATATTGGTGCGGTCTAAAATCCAGATTACGCCGGCTAAAACCATAGTGGCAAGGGCCGCCCACAGGTAGTTAGTAAAATAGTGTTCGCGGTTTACAAACAGCAGGTAGTAAAGGCTGGTTAGCATGATAATAACAATAAGGGTTGGGAACAACAGATTGATATTAATAGCCCCGAGTTTGATAAACAAAAACACATTCAGCCCCATAGCCAGGGCCACCATAAAGGCATGTGAGCTTTTCCATTTGCCTTTAATACGCACCAGCGGGAATATTTTATACAGGTTAAAGGTTAAAACCATTACAACCATAGAGTACAGGCCGGCCTGGTCAAGCTTCTGAAAAAACCTTGTAAGCGAGGCATGATATAAAAAACTGCCTGTAAACAGATAAAGCGCCGAAACCCCGAAAAGAATGGAAAACAAAGGGTGCCTCACCAAAAAATTATCCGATGCCTTTCTTTCGCTCCGTTTATAATCCTGTATTCCTAACGTAAGTGCAAAGAGGCCCACCAGTAAATAGCCCAAATTGCTCCAGGTATTAGCTGGCTGCCTTATCAATTGGCCCATACGGTTGGCTTCGCAAAAGTGGAAAGTATTGCCATTCGCCAGGCTCCAGTTCCCCCATAAGTCGTTAAACTGGTGCAGGCTGTAATATATTACCAGGCTTAAACTGGTTAAAACAAAAATAAAACCGGGCAAATAAAATGCCCGGGCCCGCAGATGCTCTATATACAACCGCGTTTTTAAAATTTGCCATTTAACGCTGCGCCTTGTCAACTTCATAGTGTGGTTCTCTGTTATACTTGTTTAGTGAATGAAATGTTTATAAAGCAGACGCAACAGCGCGGTTAAATATTGTAGCTAAAACAAAAAAATAAAACCATTATAACCGGCGCCCGATTCGGGTAGGCTTTGTACTTGTTATAAATTAATTTAGGTTTGAGCCATGGGTAATGATTCAGTGAAAATAACAGAGTGCCCCCGCGATGCCATGCAGGGCATAAAGCAGTTTATACCCACCGAAAAAAAAATAGCCTACATCAATAAACTTTTAAAGGTGGGTTATTATGCGCTCGACTTCGGAAGTTTTGTTTCGCATGAAGTAATACCGCAAATGGCCGATACCGCCAAAGTGGTTGATAAACTGGATTTAAGCAATACCCAATCAAAACTGATTGCTATTGTAGCCAACGAGCGCGGGGCCGAGGATGCCGGTGTTTTTGAACAAATAAACTGCCTGGGGTTCCCGTTCTCGGTATCCGAAACCTTTCAAAAACGAAATGCGAATTCCACTATTGAACAGTCTGTTGAACGGGTAAAACATATTCAGGATTTGACAACGAAACAGGGCAAGGAACTAATTATATACATCAGTATGGGTTTTGGCAACCCTTATGGCGATGATTACAGCCCAAAAATTGTAGAGGAATGGGTAGGCCGGTTAGCCGAATCAGGCATAAAAACATTTATGCTGAGCGACACGGTAGGCGTGGCTAACCCGGCAAATATTAAATACCTTTTCTCCACGCTTATCCCTTCGTTCCCCGAACTTGAAATAGGCGCACACCTGCATACAGCACCACACAACTGGCGTGTAAAAATTGATGCCGCTTATCAAAACGGTTGTCGCCGCTTTGATACCGCCATAAGGGGTTATGGCGGTTGCCCCATGGCCGATGACGAACTGATAGGCAATATGCCTACCGAAAACCTGGTAAATTATTTTAACGAGGAACAACTGGGCGCGGGTTTTGACCTGAAAGCTTTTGAAAGCTGTTTAAGGGAGGCGAACTTTGTTTTCCCACATTCGTAAACAACCGGGGCAGAAAAATTAGGGCAAAACCTTAATCGTATTAACTTTACTAAGTAAACCGGCTGTACCGGTATCAAATTGCTGTTTCGTTTTTTAGCATGACGAAATTCTTTACGCTGCTTATTTGCATTTTTTTAGCCGCTGGCATTAAGGCCCAGGCCACGCTTAAGTTTTGCGTGGAAGCCGGTAAGGATGGCCAGTGCCAAAAGCAGTCATCGCAGTTTATGATTACCAAAAAGGGCGGCACTATTTCGTTTTTGTTAAAAAACGATGCAGGTATTGGCGCCAGCAAAGTACTGTATAAAATATATAAACTGGAACGTAACGGCACCGAAACC
>DASZPC010000186.1:0-8149 GCA_035550455.1 Chitinophagales bacterium
CAGGGTAAGCGAGCCAATACCGTTTTGTTTCGCTACGCGGAAGTCGTCGCTGCCAAACGAAGGGGCAATATGCACTATGCCGGTGCCATCGCTGGTGGTAACAAAATCGCCCACCACTACGCGGAAAGCATCGCCATCGGCAGGCCGGGTGTATGGCAATAGCTGTTCGTAGCGAATGCCTTCGAGGCTTTTGCCCGTAAAAAAATTAGAAATTTTGAGTGGACTAAATCTATCAATTTCAGGAATACCTGTTTTCCCTTGAATTACCTCTAGTTGGGTAACACAAAGAATGTTGTCTGCAAAATCCCGCCTGCTAAAAGTTGGCGCAATTATTATTGCCTTATTAATGCCTTCAACCGGAAGTATTGTTTGTAATCTAGATACAACATTCTCATCGACTTGCGAATTCTTTTCCTCTATAATATAATCACCATCTGCGGTGCGTAAGATCCCGTCAGGAATATATTTTGCATTCTTAAACCTATATTCAATCTCTACTATTTCTAAGAAATCCGATAATAGCCACGAACCTTTCAATCTAAATAGAACTGGATTCAATAGATCCACAGCAAGAACTATACTTTGGCGTTCGGATGAAAATGGATTATGTGTCTTAATTTTTACATAGTTTATACCGCCACCCACCGCCAATGCAGTATTGGATGGGAGGGTCCAGGGGGTGGTGGTCCAGGCTAAAAACCGTACGTCTTCGCCTTCACTTTCAAAAAGAAACTTGCTTTTTTCGTCTTTTACCACCTTAAACATGGCAATAGCCGTGACATCTTTCACATTACGGTAGCAGCCGGGCTGGTTTAACTCGTGCGAGCTAAGCCCTGTGCCTGCGGCAGGAGAATATGGCTGTATGGTGTAGCCTTCGTAAAGCAGGCCTTTATCGTACAGCGTCTTTAACAAGGCCCAGAGGGTTTCGATATAGTTATTCTCGTAAGTAATATACGGATGCTCCAAATCAACCCAATACCCCATTTTAGTGGTAAGGTCATTCCAAACGCCGGTAAACTTCATCACATCCTCGCGGCAAAGGCGGTTATATTCGGCAACGGTAATTTTAGTGCCAATATCGGCCTTGGTAATGCCCAGTTGCTTTTCAACACCTAACTCAACCGGCAGGCCATGCGTATCCCATCCGGCTTTGCGCTCAACCCGGTAGCCCTGCAGCGTTTTAAAGCGGCAGAACAAATCCTTAATAGTGCGGCTCATTACGTGGTGAATGCCCGGTTTGCCGTTGGCCGAGGGCGGCCCTTCGTAAAACACAAAGCGTTTGTCGTTAGAACGAGAGGTAACGCTCTTTTCAAAAATGCCGTTTTCGGCCCAAAACTTAAGTATGTCCTGCTCAATGGCGGGCAGGCTTAATTGGTCGAATTCGGGGTAGCCTTTGGTACCTGGGTTTTTCTGTTGCATAAGGTGCGCGAAGATATTACATAGCGGCCATACTTTTAAGGGGCGTCCGGCATACAATAATCGCCCCCGGTTCGCGTTTACCGAGGGTTTTAATACTTTAGCCGCATGAGTTTGAAAGGGGCAAAATATAGCCTGATATTGTTACTTGCATTAACTACCATTACCGGTACCGCACAAGACCGCAAACTGGGTACCTGGAAGATGTATTTATCATACCACAACTCAATTGGAGTATGTGATGCCGGCGACAGGGTCTATTCAGCGGCTTTTAACTCTATTTTTTCAGTTGAAAAGAGCACGGGGATTATTCAAACTTACGATAAAGCCAGCGGCCTTAGCGATGTAGGCATACAGAGTATAAGCTATGATGCAGATGATAAGGTGCTGGCCATAGCTTATACCAATAGTAATATTGACCTGTTGTTTAACGGAACCGATGTATATAACATACCAGATATTAAAAACCAGAATTCATCGGGCGGAATAACTATTTTTGGTATTTCGTTTTATGATGGTAATGCTTATGTATCATCCACCATAGGAATTTCAGCAATCAACCTTGCCAAAAAGGAAGTAAGCAATACCTATATAATTGGGCTTGATGGCAGCCCGGTTAAGGTTTATTCAAGCTGCATTGATGGCACTAATATTTATGCGGCCACTGATAACGGGATTGAATATGCGCCACTTAATGCCCCTAACCTCCTTGATTTCAATTCGTGGCATTTATTTAATTATACACAGGGCATACCGGCCATGCCTGCGTCGCTTCTGGCAACAGCCAACCATAAGGTTTATGCAGTAATTAAAGGATCGGGTAATGCTTCTGATACTATTTATGAGTTCAATGGGGTGGCCTGGTCGGTTAAATACTATTCTGGCAATGATAGTATCGTTTCAATAATTACAGATAACAATACTGTGTATTTTGCAGATATTAATCAGCTGAACAACGCTAACCTTGATGGGCAAATAACTGCTGCTGATTCGGTTATTATTACACCCGTACAACAACACTACGCCCTGGCTGGTTGGTTTGAAAGCAATGGCATAGCTTGGGAAGCAGATATTAACCAGGGGCTTTTTAAGAACGATGGGCAAGGCAATATTGAAAATATAGTGCCCGATGGACCAGGCTCAAATGATGCCTTTGGCCTTGATATAAAAGACGGGATTGTTTATGTGGCGGGAGGTGGCGTTGATGAATCGTGGACCTATAAGTATAAGAAAGATGGATTTTATGTATATAAAAACAATAAATGGTATTCTCATAACCCTTATACCGACCCTATTATCAGTAACTATAGCGACATTATTAATGCAGCATGCAGCCCCGGTTTGGGCAAAACATATTTCGGGTCTTTCTATTCGGGTTTGGTGCAATACGATAATGCCAGTAATACTATTACTAATGTGTACGACAACTCCAACAGCACATTAGAAACCGATAATAACGACCCAGGTAGGGTAAAGATAAGCAGCCTGGCATTTGACCGTTATGATAATCTTTGGATTGGCAATGCAGGCGCCACGCAGCCCATACAATTGCTTAAACCCGATGGCAGTTGGCTAAAATTTTCAGTGCCTTATGTTTTTGCTGATATGAAGCAAATATTGATTGATGACAATGATCAGTTATGGTCGCCTTTGCGTTCAGTTTCAGGAGGCGGGTTGTTGGTTTGGAGTTACAATGGAACCCTAGATAATACCAGCGATGATGTTTCAAGGTTGCTAACCATTGGCAGTGGCCGTGGTAATTTACCCTCAAATAACGTTTACTGTGCAGTACAGGATAAGGAAGGTAATGTTTGGATAGGCACCGATGCAGGTATAGGTGTTTTTTATTGTCCAGGAAGTATCCTAACCACCTCAGGATGTGATGCGGAACAGATAAAAGTAGTGCGCGATGGCTTTGTGGGTTATCTTTTTGGCACAGAGAGCGTAAGGGCAATTGCCGTAGATGCAGCTAACCGCAAATGGGTAGGTACTAACAATGGCTTATGGCTGATTTCTGCCGATGGACAAACCCAGTTATTAAGTTTTAATGCATCAAACAGCCCCATGCCCGCCGATCAGGTTATTAATATTGCTATAAACGATATAACGGGTGAGGTTTTTATTGCCACTACCGCGGGACTTATAAGTTACCAGGGCGATGCTATAGATACCTGTGTGGGATGCAGAGAAGCCCTGGTATATCCTAACCCAGTTAAGCCCGATTACACAGGGCCTATTGCCATTAAGGGGCTTACAGATAATGCTTATGTAAAAATTACCGATGTATCGGGAACATTAGTATACCAGGGGTATGCCAATGGCACACAAATGATTTGGAATGGTACGGGCTATAACGGCAATCGCGTTAAAAGCGGCATTTACGTAGTGTTTTCATCAAACGATAAGGGTAAAATGCGAAAAGTAGCTAAAATCCTTGTTACAAATTAACCTATTGCCCTTAGCTATGGGCTTTATGCACCTCTGTATCCAACCAATTAATGTTTAAAAGCGCGCACAAGTTTAAGAAAGGCGAATTTTTACTGCCTTTGATATTACTGGTGCCAATGCTGATTTTAAATGTGAGAAACAGCCAGCATTGGGGTGATGATTTTGCCGTATATGTTGGGCAGGCTATCAACTTACTAAACGGGCAGGCATTTGATAAAACCACTTACCAGTATATACCAGGGTTCAGCCCGCTGGCACCTTCGGCTCCTGTGGGTTTTTCTATCCTTTTAATGCCTGTAATTAAGCTGTTTGGGGTAAACATGTATGCCATGAGCGTGTATATGTCGGTATTTTTTATCCTTTGGATGTTATTCGCATTTGGCTTTTTCCGGCGTTTTTTTGGCGTACCCACTGCTTTAACAGCACTTTTTGTAGCGGCATATCCCAATTTTTTACTCTGGCTTAAACTGTTAATTACCTCCGATGTACCCTTCGCCCTCTTCTTTTTATGGGCCTGCATGATTTTATCAAAACCTCATAAAAACAGTTCAACCTATATTATAGCAGGTATTATAACCGGCATTGCAACAATAATAAGGCCGGTCGGCGCTATTCTTATTCCTGCTCTTTTTTTATTTACAGTTTTCGAACTTGTAAAGGATACAGCCCACCGGCAAAATAAAACCAGCATAAAGCAAACGGCGCACTTGCTGGTATTTTCGGCCATCGTATTACTGCTGTACAGTATTGCTGCTTATTGGCTTTTTAAACCTGAACACAGCTACGTAAAAAGCGCTATTGATTCAGTACACTTTAAAAACTTATGGATTACCGCCCGTTTAAATCTGCCTTATTACATAAGTAGTTATATGGCTTTATTTAAAAGCGATGGCTCACATCTTAAAACAGTTTCCGCAATTTTTGCGGCGGCTATGTTGTCGGGCACTATTGCAGGAATCATATTTCGCCTGCTCTTTAAAGCTTCTTTTTTTGATTGGGCTTGTGTGTGTTACCTGGCGTTTATTGTGTTCTTTCCGGCGGGACCTGATTACCGGTATATCATTCCGGTGCATATATTCCTTATATTCTATGCCTTTTCAGCAGGCAAATTCTTTTTACAAAGGTTCGGGCGCAATCATCGCGGACTGTTACAGGTAGCCTTTACATTGTTAACTGTAATTTTCTTTTCGAAACCCATATTATATCTTTGGGAGCACAGAAAGGACACCGTTCCGGGGCCATACGAAGAGATAGCCACCGAAACCTTTTCTTATATCAAGCAAAATATTCCCCCGGCGTCACTTATTATATTTAATAAGCCTCGGGCTTTAGCCTTATTTACTGGCAATAGAACCACAATGGGGAATTTTGACCTGGCCCCACAGATTAACTATACCGAACTAAAAAGCCACGGCGCTGGGTATTACCTGTATAACTGGTCAATACCCGATGACAGCTATGCTATGTTTATAAACACAGAAAAAAAAAATTGGGAAGTTGTTTACCAAAACTGGCAGTATACCCTTTACAAGGACACTACGATTAACCGCCCTTAAGGCCTGTCCGATTTTACTTTATATAAAATTGGAACCGGAATTAAGGTAATGAGGATAACCGAAAACTCAAGAAAATATGCCTGCAACAAGAAAAAAGAAAGGATATGGAAAATAATAGCGTATAAGAAAAAGAACCAATCAAGCCTGCGCGTAAAAAAGCCTATTAAAAAGCTTAACTGAATAAAACAGGTTACTGTCATAGTAATATTCATCAAATCGGGATGCACAATCAGCCAGGAAATTAATGCAGTACGCCAACCATCTGTATGTTCTACTAGATAAGCTAACCCATCTGATTTAAGAATAACAGGGAAATGACCAGGCAAATGCCAAATATGGCGGTAAAACTTCCAGAACCCGGCACTGGCATACGTAAACAGGCAATAGTAACGGGTAAGATAAAACAAAGGGGTAAAACCACGCTCGTCCACTACCCAAAACATCAGCGAGCACCACCAAACGCCTGTAAGATTATGCTTGTGAAAACACAGGAAGGTATAGCCAACCACCTCATAAACACCTAATAAAAAGGTAAATAAAACCGGTAAAACCCTTGCTGAGGGAAAAAGGAATGCCGCCAATGTGGTTCCGCCCAAAAGAAGGTCGAATGCAAGGGCGGCATAATGATGTTGAGCCAAAAACGTAGAAATACCGGTATAGAAAAATGCGATATAGGTAAAATCAGTATTTACATAGTTTAGTACAGGAATTTGCAGTTGCGATAAAAGAACATGGGTGCTATAACGGTACATTAAATAAATAATTACAAGGCCATAATAAATCCTGGCCAATACTCTCCGGTTCGGTTTAGATGCAAAATCTATCATGGGAATTGATAAACAAGATTTTCTTCTGTTTTCACAGGCCTGCCCTTTTCGTTATAGCTATACAGGCAGTTGTATATCTTTATGCTATGCACCTCTTTATGCTTTAAAGAGGAAACATACCAGGTTAGCCAGCGCCCCCATTTATCATGCATATTTTCGATTCGGCTGTTTGACACCCGCTTATATATCTTATCTCCCATAGCAACGGAGTCGAAAGAGTAATACAAAAGTGAGCGAAGCTGTTCTTCATTAAAACCCGAAGGTTCATACATCAGGTATTTATCAATGGGGTTAGAAATCTGTTCAGCCGAAAAAACAGGCAAGCTGCTTAATGGCAAATGTTCACCGTCTGCCTCTATCCGAGTATAACCATAATGTTGCCAGTCATCAATTTTACCTGAGTACATATTGTATACAACAAAAGGGAAAGATTCAAAGGCAATAGGATGGGGCAAAGGTTTCGCATAGTCAACATATTTACAAACCTGTGCAAACCGGATATTGAAATATAATTCGGCTACAATTAATAAAACAACCCCTGCAAAAAGCAATTTACTGTATTTTGCAATATCAGAAAGGGTTTTTACCATGATGGAAACTAATCGTTTAACGCTAAAATACACTTATATTATTGCCTTGGTAGCCCTATTAATTGGCTGCAAAGGCAAACATAAAACACCCCTCAATAACCAAACTATTGCTTATACAACAGATGCCATCGGGTTCCCGTTTTTTTTAGGCGAAAAAACAACGATTATAAACACCGAGCAGGACAACGAAATTGAAGGGCACTATTTACGTGTAAGCGGCAGAAAAAACGATTCAACACTTGAAGTAGCCCTGCCGAAGGGTTTCTACATTAATAATTTGAATTGCCGCAACTGGATGATAGGCTGGGGTACTGGTAAACCCTATTATGACGCAGGCAATGAAAACCTGAGGGAAATAACCAATATAGACACGATAAAAAACCGCATTGTGGTGGGACGCTTACTACGCGGCGAAGGAATGCCAGCAATCGGTAACCGAGTTGTATTTTGGAATAGGTCGCCCTCTGGTTTTATTACTACTATAGGCAAAAAAGTTGTTAAACCCGAATGGTGGCCGGGTTTTGCAGGCCACAGTATGGAATTTGGGGCAGTTATTTACGATTCTGCTAAACAAGAATGGATAATGTATTTGCAAGAAGTGGACACCGTACGAATGCAGATTTATGCAGCCACTTCAAAAGACCTAAACACCTGGCAGCCATACAACCAAGGCAAAGCCTTATTTACCCCTGCTGATTTCAAAAGCACCAATTGGGCAGGTTTAGCCAATGATGGCAAAACACCACAAACCGCCCGCATATATAGCGCAGTTTACCATATGGGATTATGGTATCTTTTCCTATCCGGTTATGGGAAAAATGGATATCGTCAAATTGGGCTTATTACTTGTAAAGACCCCTTACTGGGACCATTTGATATACATACTGCTGCCATAATAGCAGAGGGTAGTGGAAACTACGATAGCAAGGGCTGCTTTTATCCAAAGGTTTGCACCAATGGTAAAAAATTCCTGCTTTACTATGACGGGGTAAATACTGCGGGTACAGAGAACGTTTGCATGGCTGAATCCGAAAACCTGCTTAATTGGGTAAAAAATAAAAACAACCCGGTTATTACATCACATTATGGATGGAGAAGCGGGGGCTTTACCTCGGAACCCAATTATGTAAAAGCAAAAAACGATACAGTTTGGCTAATGGCTGGTGGTTATAAAAAGTACAATGCGGAATTTAACGCTAAAGACAGCATTGAAGGCAGGGCGCCAATTAACGATACTGAATTTAGCTGCGTCGATTCATTGAAAGGGCTTTATGTGTCCGGCAATGTAATGGATGCTGCATTAGGTGTTTTT
>DASZPC010000187.1:0-4611 GCA_035550455.1 Chitinophagales bacterium
GGCACATCGAGGCGGAGGTCGTAATCAAGGCTTTGGTCGAAACCATTAGAGCCCGAAACGTTGAGGTTAAAACCATTGGAGAGTTTAAAATCGGTTGGGTCAACATACACCCTTCCGCCTTTAAATTTAATTACCGTCCAGGCATTTTTTACCTCCAGGTTTTGCAGGGCAGGAATTTTGGCCACCCTGGTAATTTCGGCAAGCATAGGCACACCCACCACTTTTACATCGGGTAGTTGGGCTTTGCCATCGCCGTTAAGCGAGTTATAATCAACACTCATATCGGGGTTTAATTTGCCATCGCCTTTCAGGTTCGATGAAAAGCTGCCCTGCACATATTTTATAACGGGGGCCATTTTTTCGGCCATGCCAACGGTTTTATAGGTTTGCTGGAGGTCGAAATTGGTGATGTTGTAGGAAAAGTTAACCACCGGATGGTCGGTCTTTTTGGTGCTGTAGGTAGCGGTAATCAGCGCGTTGCCCCCCAACAGGTTGGCTGAAAGGTTGCTGAGATCGATAGTTTCATCGCGCACAATTACCTTGCCTTTTACGTCTTCAAGCACCATTTTTTCGTAGTAGATTTTGCCAAACTGCGAGTTGGCGGTAAAATCAATATTAGCCGGTACTTTGAAGAACTGGGTTTTGGCTGTGTCGGGTGTTTGGGCTGTTTGCTGGGTGGTGCTGTTATCTTTTTGAAGCCACTCGTTGGCATCGAAGGTGTTTGACTTCAGGGTCAAATCGCCCGATAAACTGCCTTTTCCAAAAAAGTAGTCCATAAAGTTTTGGAGCTTACCGGTTGCGTTAAGGTCGCTTTTGCCCAGTATTACCGAAAGGTTGTTAAGCACCACGTTTTGCGGGTTAAAAGTCATTTGCATATCGCTCATACGCACAGGCATAGGCACGTCTTTACTGTCGTAAACAAGGTTGCTGACTTTAACATTGCCCGAGGCTTTAATGGCCTGGTAGTTTTTTTTGTCAACATCGCTTTTTTTGGCTTTAAAATCCAGGGCCATGGTAAGTATGCCGGTCATGGTTTTTAAGCCCTCCATAGGGTATAGTTTTGGCACATTGGCCAGGTCCATACGGCCTGTTATGCTGGCTGCCACGTTAGGGTCGCTGATAGGGGTTTGCACATTGATTTTACCATCAATAGGGTCGGTACCGGCCTCGAGGTGAAGTTTTGAAACATCTACCACCATTTTATCGAGGCTACCCTGTGGTTTGTTAATCAACGAAGCGATGTAAATGTTTTTAACCGCCACCGGTAAATCGGGGTATTGGAACATGCCGTTATCAACCCTTAAATTAAGGTTAATAGCGGGGTAGTTTTCGCCTTCGTAATGGCCGTTAACATGGCCGTTTAAAGTAAGGCTGCCGGAGGTTTTAACCTTGTCGAAGTCTTTTTTGTAGATGGCGGGGATAAGCGAAAGGATGCTGCGGAACTCGGTTTTCTTTGAGTTGAATTTTACGTCCATGTCCATTCCGTTTTTAGGCATGGCTACATAGCCATCGAACTGAAGGCCGAGGTCGTTAAGGCTAACGGAGTTTTCCTTAAAAGTGTATTTGCTGTTTTTATTATCAACTGAAAGGTTGATTTCGGCATCGAGCTTAGCACTGCTTAAATATGGCACAGCGCCGCTTTTGTAGGTAAGCCCCGCAATGGAAGTTTTGGTAGCGAGGTCGTAAATATCCTGGGTAACATCGCCGCTGCCTTCAAAATTAAGCTGGTGTATTTGGGCAAAAGAATTGCCTTTTTTATCATCATAGGTTATTTCGCCGTTTTCGATTTTGTATTTTTTTATTTCGAGCGAAAAGTTGGAACTGCCGGATGAACTGGTGCTTTGCGATGCAGATGGCTTGGTAATATCCCAGTTAGCTTTGCCATCGTAATTTACTTTGGCATTAATTTGCGGGTTAATGATGTTGATGGCCAATAGTTTGTATTTCTGGCCATTGATAACGCTCATGAGGTCAATAGTGAAATTGAAATTTTTGATGTAAGCCAGGGTATCGCCTTTAAAAGTGCCGGTACCCACCACCGAAAAATCATCGAGCGTAAAACTGAAGTTGGGAAAGGTACGGATGATGGAGATATCAAAGCCGCTATAATCAACTTTAGCGTTTAGCTGGTTGTTTATTTCCTCTTTTATTTTTTCGTTGATTTTATCTTTAAACAAAAGCGGCAGGGTAAATAAGGCAATAATTAAAACAAGCAAAAAGACGCCGAGGCCTATCAGGATTTTTTTAGCCATGTGTAATGGTTTATAAAAGTTGAAAATACAAAACCAATGTTAACCGGGGGCGCGAAATTGCTTTTTTTAGGTGGCAGCAGGTATTAAATAATGTGAACGAAAGCCTTAAATTTTTATTTCGCGCATAAAATCAACAGTTACCTGTATATCGTTATATATAACCCGGTCTTTATCGTAGTAGGGAACAATTTTGCGGTATTGCGATTTTATATCTTCAACCAAAGGCGAACTTTTGAAGGGTTTGCGTAAATCGAGTGCCTGCATGGCGGTCATAAATTCAATGGCCAGCACTTTTTCGATGTTGTAAACAATTTTGTAGGTTTTTACAGCAGCATTGGCGCCCATGCTTACGTGGTCTTCCTGCCCATCGGAAGAGGTGATGGTATCCACACTGGCGGGTGTAGCCAGTTGCTTGTTCATGGAAACAATAGAAGCGGCGGTGTACTGAGGAATCATTAAACCAGAGTTTAAACCGGAATCGGGCACCAGGAATTTAGGCAGCCCACGCTTGCCTGAAATAAGCTGGAAAGTGCGCCTTTCAGAAATACTTGCCAGTTCGCTCATAGCTATGCCTAAGTAATCGAGCGCAATAGCCAGTGGCTCGCCATGAAAATTGCCACCGCTGAGTATCAGGCCTTCTTCTTCAAAAATAAGTGGGTTATCGGTAACCGCATTTATCTCGCGCTCAAACACATCGCGCACCTGGCTGATGGCAAATTTTACTGCCCCGTGTACCTGTGGCACGCAGCGGAAAGAGTAGGGGTCCTGTAGGTTGTTTTTGGGCTGCTGTGCAATTTCGCTATCCTTTAAAAAATGAAGCACATTGGCCGCGCTTTCAATTTGCCCCGGGTGATTGCGCACTTTTTGAATGGCCGGGTGATAGGGGCTTAGCTGGCAATTAAAAGCATCAACCGAAATGGCTGCGGTAAAATCGGCCAGCTTTTCAACCCGCTCGGCTTCCAATAGCGAATAGCAGCCCCAGGCGCTCATAAACTGCGTGCCATTTAGCAAGGCAAGCCCTTCTTTGGCTTTTAGTTTAGCCGGTTTAAGGGAAACCTCGGCCATAACACTGGCCGCATCTCTTTTTTCGCCTTTGTAGCGCACGCTGCCCAAACCGATAAGCGGTAAAGAAAGATGGGCTAGAGGGGCTAAGTCGCCTGAGGCGCCCAGCGAGCCTACTTCCCATATTACCGGGTAAATTTCGCGGTTGTATAATTCCACCAGTTGTTGCACGGTTTCAACCGAAATACCAGAATAACCCAATGAAAGCCCTTTTATTTTTAAAAGCATCATCAGCTTTACCACTTCGGGTTTTACTTCATCGCCCATACCACAGGCGTGGCTCATTACCAGGTTTTCCTGCAACTGTTCCAGTTGGTTCTCGGCAATTTCAACATCGTAAAGCGCCCCAAACCCAGTGTTAATACCATAGTAGCGGGCTCCGGGTTCAGCAATCTTTTTTTCAAGGAAAGCCCGGTTCGATGCAATTTTGTCAATGGCTTCTTTACCCAGTTCTATTTTGGGGCTGGCTTGTAAAAAAAGCCGCAGGTCGTTCAGGGTAATTGGCTTATCGGTTAGTTTGAAGGTATTGCTCATACGCACGTAATTCTCAGCCCAAATGTATTTGTTCTTAGCAAATAAGGCAGTGGCGGGTTGTGCTGCAAAAAATCATACCTGGCAAGCGGCTGCAAAGGTTATATTCGCGCCCGCTATGGGCAAACTACTTTCAAGGTTTATATTCTGGCTGTTTGGCTGGAAACTGGATGCAAGGCTAAAGGCCGATTTCAGGCGCTGTGTAATGATTGCCGCCCCACACACCAGCAACTGGGATTTTATTTTTGCCCGGGCAGCTTTTTCGTTACTGGGCATACCGGTGCGGTTTACGGTAAAGCATGAATGGCTGCGTTTTCCTTTTAAAGGGGCTATGCTTGCCATGGGTGCTATTGGTATTGACCGCAGCCCTAAAAAACCCGGCGAGCCCCGCCCAAGCATGACCGATGCCATGATTGATTTGTTTAAGAACAATAAAGAACTGGTGGTATTGGTTACCCCTGAAGGCACCCGCTCCTTACGTACCAAATGGAAAACCGGTTTTTACCATGTGGCTGTAGGGGCGGGGGTTCCGGTGGCGTTGGGCTATCTGGATTTTAAAAACAAAGTAGCCGGGGTTGGGAAGATTGTTTACCCTTCGGGCGATATGCAAAAGGATATGCATGAAATTATGGAGTTTTATAAAGATATTCCGCCAAAGCACCCTGAGAAGTTTTCGATTGACCAGGACTTTGCTTAAGCCGTATTTTGTTTCCATAAAAGCGAACCATCGCCATAGCTTAAAAAGCGAAAATGGTGTTGCAGGGCG
>DASZPC010000188.1:0-3407 GCA_035550455.1 Chitinophagales bacterium
TGCTGGCCAAAGGTAAAGTGAAGCTTTACATCAGCAATAAAAGCATTATGACGGCATACATTTTCATCAGCCACACCGGGTATATCCACCCCATTGGGCGTATATTGGTTCCTTACCTTGCTGAAAAACGAAAAGTGGCTGGTATTTTCGAGGCCGTAACGGCGGGCATAGAGGAGGGAAAGCGAGCCATCTATACCATTCCAAATTTCGCGGCTATAGGCCAGTTTAGCAAAATATTGCTGGTATAATTTCATGAAGTTGTTTTTAAACACCAGGCTTTGCCAGGTATTGCCAAACTCGGTTTGCGGCTGTGAGCCATCAATCTGGCTAATGTAACGGCCACCGCTTACCGTTATATATTCATCATGTATTTCGCTGTTCCTGAAGGTAAGCGTGCCCATAGCATTAAACTGCCGGTTGGCCACCCCATAGCGGAATACCGGTTCGAACTCAATACGGCGCTGATCGTCCCAATCTTTAATAATACCGAAACGGGCTTTTATGTTGAGGCCTTCCACCGTATTGTAATTCAAAATATCAAGCAGCGAGGGGAACTGCACCTGTATTTTTTTAAACTGCTTATGATAGGTGTAGCCGGTAATAATGGATATAGGCCCCGGGCGGTTAACTGCCTTATCGGTTGAATCTTTAAACTCTTTTGAATCGCGAATGGTTTGAATACTATCCTTCAATTGATAATCTTTCAGTTCAATAGCTGTAAGCGGTATGGGGCGTATGCTATCCCAGTAAACCGTATCGCGCTTATTGGCGTTATTTTCAATTTTAACTACTTCGGCAGTAAATATCTTCTTCTCGGTTTTAGCTTCGGCCTTTTTCGTTTTGCGCTCCAGCTTTTTTGTGTTTTTAGTTGCTACTGAGTCAGCTTTAGCTGCTGGTTTTTGCATACCAAAGAAATTATTGACGTTATAGTTTTTGAAAATACCGAGGTAATAACCATCGCCTTTAATACCCAAAAAACTGGCCTTAACATCGTAGCGCTGTTGCGAGGGTAGCCATATATCTTCCCTAACAGGTATAAAATACTGGGTTACTTTAAGGGTATCAACATATTGAATACCGTTCTCTTTAGTAACGTATAATTCAAGCGAATGGATGTTCCAATTGTTCTCGACTATACTGAGTGTACCCGTAAAACAGGGGTCGGCTTTACGCTTGGGGGTTACCTGTATTTTGTTAATCAATTTATCGCCTTCCCAATAAGCGCCAATCATTTTATAGTTGTAATAGAAAAATGCGCTTTCAGAAAGCGGCGAAATAAAGGGGCGCTGGGCAATAAAAGGAATGGTAATGCTACGGTCGTAGAAGTTGAAGAAAAAATCTTCGGCTGAATTGAAGGTAAAGCCATTTGATTTACCGCTTACTTTTGAAGAATAGATTACCTCGTGAAATTTATTGGGCTTTTTGTAATACAACTTCGACTGCGATTCGCTTAAATACAGTATACCCGAGTTATTAGGGCCGGTAAGAATACCGGTGGTATTTATTTTACGGCCAAGAATGCGGTCGGGCGCTTCGAGTATGCGCTGCATTCCTTTTACATAAGCATCGCAGCTATAGGTTTCCACTACGTTTAAGAAATATTTACGGCGCTCGATGGCTTTGCGGATAACCGCCAGTGCAGGGTCCTCGTTGCCGTTAATTACCACATCACGAATCTGGTATTGTTCTTCAGTAAGGGTAATATTGAGGGTAATATCTTTTTGCAGGCTAAGGGTTTCTATATGCTGTTTAAAGCCCAGGTGCTGAAAAACAATATCGTAATTACCTGCAGGAAGGTCCAGGCTGTACTGGCCTTCGGAATTTGCAGAAGTGCCGTTGGAAGTTCCTTTTACATAGATATTGGCATAACTGAGGGGCTCGCTGTTGGCGCCATAAACCACGCCCTTAATAGTAAAGGCGGAACACATACTAACCCATAAGCATAAAATGAAAACCGGTAGCCCGCGTAGCATGGGTGGTGAAGATAGAAAAATATATATCTAGTTAGTTGCGGGGGTTGCCCCTCGTAACAGCCTGCCTACCTTGTAAAACCGGTGCTTGTAATACGGCTCCTCCATATCGCTGATGATAACGCCCGCATGGACTGTGGCATGGGCAAACTTGCCGTTTTGCAAGTAAATGCCCACGTGCGATACCTGCCCCTTACGGATTTTGAAGAATACCAAATCGCCCTCCTGTGCTTCTTTCAACCCCTTTTTTAGAATGTGGCACTGGGGCAAAATAGCCCACACACTGGGGCCGAGGGTAACGCCATAAATTTTTTCGTAAAGCATGTTTACAAAATGCGAACAGTCTATTCCATTTTGCGAATTACCCCCATAGTGGTAACAGGTGCGGTACCAACGGTAAATTTCAAAGTACAATTCAGGTTTATCGGCCACACGAAGATCTATATTGCGGATTAAGAAGAACGAATCAAGTTTAGCAGAATCAAGGCCATCGGGAACTGAGATAGGAGCATTGGACATAACAGCCAGTGTGTCCTGCGCCTTTATATGCAACGAAAGCACGCTTAACCCTGTAATAAGGGCCCACATTATTGCTCGGTAAAATAGTTTGAGGTGAATCAAGCAGTGCTTTTTTGAGATAGTTTACTGTTTTTGTAACCGTAAAAGAAATAAACCGCAAAACCCACCACCAACCAAACCAAAAAGCGCTGCCAGTTGGTAACACCCGATTCGGAAAGCAGATAGGTGCATGATAAAAGGCCTAGCACCGGAATAAGCGACATGGATTTCCAAACGGTGGCAATGGTTACCAAAACCGCCGCTATTAAAAACACCCACATCATAAAATGGTGTTTAAAGGCAACCCAGCCCGTTTGATATAAGTCGGTGTTGGCTATACCAACATTCCGCATCATAGCCGCGTAACTATCGCCTCCTATACTACTAAGGTCAACAGTGGTTGATGAATAAACGGTGGCATAATCAATTTTATTTTCTTTAAGGTAAGCCAGCATTTTATCGTTCAAATCCGGTGTTACCTTACTTTGAAAATCGATAGCTTCCACCAATACACGGTTGTGCAAAAAATCGCCCACATTATCAGCGTTGAATTTAAACGCCAGGAAAAGGCCGAGCAATAACAATACAGGCATAATTAAGCGCCCATTGATATAGGGCGTTTCGAACTTACGCTTGGGCGGATTTGGGTAAAGGTTTAGGCGTAAAACCCCGGCACATACCAGCACAAAAGCAAATAAGGTGCCTACAGAGGTAAGGTCTATTACCACGTTCAGGTTAAGAAACATGGCCGGTATGCCTACCACCGCACCGGTTAGCAACGTTGAGAAAGAAGGTGTTTTATATTTTGGATGGATGCGCGAAAAAATGGGGGGCAATAAGCCATCGCGGCTCATGCTCATCCATATACGCGGCTGGCCA
>DASZPC010000189.1:0-1840 GCA_035550455.1 Chitinophagales bacterium
CTTCACGGTCAAAATCGGGCGCGGGGCTGCGTATAATTTTTATATCCGAAACATTGCCGTCTTCATTTACCACAAACTGGGCAATTACTTTACCGCCAATACCGGCATCAATAGCCCTTTGCGGAAAATGCGTGTGCTTTACCATAAACTCCACCAACTTTTCCTCGCCCCCTGGAAACTGCGGCATAATCTCGGCATAATCAACCGGTTTATTTATTACCGGTGTAGGTGGGGTGGGGTCGAAACCATTACCGCTGCCATGCCCATCGCTAATACCTTCGGGGCTGCTGTTATCAGCATCGCGGTCGTCATGAAGGCCGGTGGTATATTTGCGCAAATCATCAACCGTAGGCGCCGAATCTTTTGCCGCCTCATTGCTCACCAACTGCATCGTTGTGTTTTGTATGGTGGGTTTAGGCTTGCTTTCCTGCTGTGGTTTGGGTTGTTCAGGCGGCTTTACCGTTGCCACCGGTGGCTTGGTTACTTCGGTAGTGCTAAGCACTACTTCAGGGCCTTGTGCAAGCGCCCTGGGCCTGTGCAACAGGTTGCCTGCAATGTAAACAAGGCATAAAAAAATAGCTGTCGAAAGGGTAACCAATATGGCCTGTGCGTGGGCACGGTCGTGGTTTTGCCTTAACACATAAGCGCCGTAGGCTTTGTTGCGCTGCTCAAATACAATATCGAGCATAGGAGTGTCCGAATAGTCTGTTTTCATATAAAATGGTTTTCCTGTATAATGCGCAGGCCGCCATTTTCCATACTATTCCATTGTCATATTTATGTCATAAAAAAACGCCGTCCTTTTGGGGCGGCGCTGCTATAATGGTGTTTTCAATTACTATCTAAACTGTTTCATAAACTCTTTGCCAAATTCATCATTCGGGTCAAGTTCAAGCACCTTGTTAAAGTAATCTTTCGATTTTGCTTTGTCTTTTTCAAAATAGTAAGCGCCCAGGTAATCGTAGGCCTCAATCAGGTTGTTCTTGTATTTGGCGGGGTCGCTACCGGCAATTTCCACGTATTTATCATAATAAGGGAACGACAGAAAATCCTCCGGCTTGCCAATTTTCAAATTGGTGCGGGCACGCCAGTAGTAGCCATCGGGCGAGGTAGGGTTGCGCTTAATAAACTCGCCAAAAGTAGTATCTGCATCCAGTGAATCATCCAGCAACAAATACACACGGCCCATATAGTACAACTCAACCGAGTTTACATCGCCGCATTTTGCTTTTTTGGCGTTGTACTGGGCTATCGCCTCATCGTAATGGCGGGCCACAAACAGCGCCTTGGCATACTCGCTCATCAACTCGCAGTTAGCCGAATCGTTGGCCAAAGCCTGCGGAAACAATTGCAAAGCCAGGGTGGTATCGCTTACGCTGTTGGCCAGGCGCGCGGCATATATAATATCACGGGGCTTGTGCGTAACATTGGGCAGGTCCATAAATTTCTTCATGGCATCGTAGCCGTCTTTATACCGTTTCAGTTCATAATCCGAATAAAAAACAAAGCGGTAATAATCGGGGTTCTTGGGGTCGCTTTGCAGGCCTTTGTTGGCTTCATCCACACACTTATCATAATCCTTATTGGCAAATAACATGCTTAGCAGGCTTATGCGGGCTTTGTTATCGCCGGGGCTAAGTGCAATGTATTTTTTAAACTCCTCAATCATTTTATCGTACTGCTTGGTAAAGTAGTACACCTCGCCAAGTTCCTTATGCACTATCGGGTATTTCTCGTCTATCTCCAGCGCCTTTTTAAAAGCATCAATGGCATCGTTATAAATTTGACCGCGCACATCCAGTCGGCCTTTTTTAATATAGGCCAGTTGCAGCTTGTTGTT
>DASZPC010000190.1:0-2084 GCA_035550455.1 Chitinophagales bacterium
GGGAATGGTTTTAGAAAAGTTGGGATGCCGTAAAAAGGCCGAGTATCTATCGTTAGAACTGCTGCCGTACAAAGCACCCAAATACGAAAGTGTTTTAGCTTCGATGGTTTTTGGGGAGTTAATGGTTTCGGAAATAATAAGCGGTTCTACATCAACCCCTAAAGCAGCGCTGAGCTTTTTTAAAATGTTTTTGCGTGCTTTGGCAATAATATCTTCCCAATCCTGTCCGCTATCATAAGGCACATTAATCAGTGTAAACCAGTTTTCGCATCCGGCGGGTGCGTGCTTCGGTTGATATTTTTTACTAATAAACACATAAACGGTAGGGTCGTTATATACTGATTTAAGGCGCGTAATGTGGTCAAATTCTTTTTCGTAATCCGCACTGAAAAAAATGTTGTGCAAGTCAAGCTCAGCAAACTCACGCTTTATTCCCCAATAAAAAATGAGTGCCGAGGTGGAACGGGGGTGTTCAATAATTCGTTTCGGCTCCTTAATACCCGGCAATAGCCGCTTGTAAGTGTAAACCACATCCATATTGCTTACCACGGTATTTGCCGGATGCAGTTTACCATTTACCCAAACCCCGCTGGCTTTTCCATCGGTGAGTTCAATTTTTTCCACCAGGCTGTTAAAGTGGAAGGTTACGCCCAACTCGATTGCCAGTTTATAAAGGCTTTCAGTAAGGTCGGGCATGCCCCCTTCTAAAAAATAACCGCCCCGGTTGTATTCGGGGTGGGCAATTACATTTAAGGTAGAGGGCGCCTGGTAAGGGTTGCTGCCATTGTAGGTGGCGTAGCGGTTAAACAACTGTACCACCCGCGCATCGGTAAACTGCTTTTCGTTTGCCGTGTTCATATTGGTATTAATACCAATTAAAGGCAGGCGGAACAATGCTTTGAGCGAGCTGAACCGCAGGTAGGTTTTTATTTTATGAACGGAGTTAAAAAGGAAAATATCCCTAGTAAGGTTATATATCTTTTCAATACGGTTTAAATGCTTTAAAACATTTTTACCGGGCTCGCCGGTTTTAGTTTCTATTTCGTTGGCAAATTTTTGCTTATCGGCATAGGCGTTAAGGCGTGTGCCATCGGGGTAAAAATAATGGCAAATGGGGTCAATACGTTTATAATTGCAGTACGACCTCGGGTTACGGCTACAGAGTACGAAAAGTTCATCAAGCAGTTCAGGAAATGTAAATAGCGAAGGGCCGAAACCCCAGAAGAAACCATCCCTCTCAATTTTAGTGGCTTTGCCGCCGGGGTAATTGTTGGCCTCGAATACGTGTACGATAAAACCACGGCGGGCAAGGCGTACTGCGGCTGCCAATCCGCCCACGCCCGAACCAACCACTGCCACAGTACGCTTGTTCCCCTGTTTAGAAATCACCGGCTTCAAACAACTAATAAAGAATTTTGTTCTGGCATGGGTTTTACCGGTGGTATATTGATTACACTTAATTTAGTTGCCAGAACGATAGTGTAAGGATTGTAGCGAACGAAACCCAGCACAGATACGGTATTTGCAGTAGCCCGGCTATAGGGGCAACCTTAAAGAAATAAATTATCATGGCAGCTATTGCTACCCATAAAAAGGCCATTTCCAGCAAAGCCCAGCCGGGCTGGTGAAACTTAAAAAAAAGGATGCTCCAAAAAAAGTTGAGCGTGATTTGTGTTGCGAATAAAGCGAGGCCAATTGTCCTGTCAGTTCCGGTGGTAGCGTTCATTACCATAAAAAGGGAAACGCCCATAAGGGCATATAGTAATGTCCATACTGGCCCGAAAACATAGTTGGGCGGATTGAAAGAGGGCTTTATGGCGTTTTTATACCATCCTGTAATTTCGGTAGCAGTTAATACCCCCGAAAGCCCCCCGATGCATAGCGGTATAATTAAGCATATAAAAAATAACATAGCTTTATTCATAAAACTGGTTTACTGTTATAATAAATAAAGGGGCTACCCCAAAAAAGGCAGCCCCTAATCCCCCACTTACAAAAAATTACCTGGCCACTAAAAACCTGGTATTGTAGGCGCCGTTATCGTTTTTAACATGTAAAATATACATCCCTGCTGAAAGGCCTTT
>DASZPC010000191.1:0-4168 GCA_035550455.1 Chitinophagales bacterium
GATGGCCTTTAAGGGCAATATCGTTATTTACCAGGTAATGCACCGGTTCCTGTTGCGTAATATTTTCATGCGGAACGCAGTACCACCGGTGCCAGTCGGGCCGGTAATGGGTGTTAATTACCACTCCAGGTTCAATGGGCGCCCAGCAGTAATAACCGCCATAATCGCCCCATACCACCCAGGCCGGGGCCCAGTCATAGCCCGGTACCCAAAGCCACCCGTAAAAAGCATCGTACAGCCATCGCCCATAATGAAATGGCCCCCAGCCCCATGCATAGTCCGATACCCACGTCCATCCATAATTGGTGTAAACCCAATGGCCGCCGGTAAGGTAAGGTTGAAAAACCGTTCCGGGTTCCTGGTTGGGTACCCATACATAACCATAACCGGGGTAACTAACCCATTGGCCATAGGGGCTTAACTCATCATAAAAAGTTTGGTAAGTAGGGGCGTTGTCGTCCTGCTGCTGAACATTGTTATCGTTGCTGGTATTATTATTGTCATCATAATAGTACACATCATCCCCGTTGTTATAGCTATTGTTGTTTTGGCTATAAACGGCAACCCTTGCACTGGCAAGTATGAATAATATCAAAACTATTTTTCTCATACACACTATATAATTATAACAGTAAGACTAAACATCTGTTCAAAGGTATAAACTCTTTTTGGCGGGAGGATATAACTAATGTCATGCAAAATTTACGCCCTGTTGCCTTTTACACGGTGCTTTGGCGTGTTAACCGTCATTTTTGTGTTGTTTAAACTGAAATATCAATATCCCGATAGCTGTGGGGCCTCGCCTTTTGTTAAGCAGTTTTAACAATGTTGGCAGCTGCATGTAAAAAGCTTCAACCAGCACCGCAAACATGGATTTTTCCAAAATAATTACCTTTAAACACATTGTTTTAAATCAGTTGCCATGAAATACCTCAGCCTCTTCCTTATTGCATTCTTCTGTGCCGCACCTAACCTATATGCCCAAAGCTGGAAAACCTATCCCTACCACCAAACCGGAAGCGTGCTTAATTTTCCGCGCGATGAGGGCTACCACCCCGGCGAGGTGGTGGAGTGGTGGTACACCAATGCCCATATTACCGGCGATAGCACCGGTACCGATTACAGCTACATGCTCACCTATTTTTATTATCCCACCTTCGGGTTCGATGGTTTCCGCATCCTCGAATTATCCAACGAAACAACCGGACAGTTTGCCCAGGAAACCCAGCCCTGCCACTATCCAACCCTTTCGCAGGACCACCTTGAAATTGGCGCCAATGTGGGCATTAGCGGCAGCACACACGAGCAATGGACTACTTTAAAAGATTCGCTCAACAACCTCGTGCCTTTTCAATATCATATTAACGCTACCGGTTCATCGGGTGCGCTCAACGTAACCTATAACTGCATCCGCAGGCCATTAATGGTAGGTGGCACCGGCTTTTTATACGAAGGCATAACCGGCTATACCTATTATTATTCCGAAACCGAATTGCAGGTAACTGGCACTATAACGCTTAATGGGGTTACCGAACCGGTACATGGCATTGCCTGGGTTGACCGTCAGTGGGGCCAGTTCGACCCCAGCAATGGCGAAAAATATACCTGGATGTCGCTCCAGCTTTCAAATGGCTATGGGTATAACCTCTGGAATATTTTTAATACCGCTAACCAAATTCCCGATACATCTACCTATAGGTTCTGTAGTATTTACATGAACGACAGTACCGATACCACCCTGAGCGATTTTACCTTACAGCGCCTGCAATATGTTTATTCATCAGACCATGCAAAATGCTACGACCAAAAATGGCGGCTTACCGATGGCAATACCGACCTTACTTTAACTGCCACCCATTCTAACAATGAAGTTACGCTGCCCTTCCGCTTTTTTGAAGGAAGCATGGATATAGCAGGTACTGTGAACGGCAGTAGTGTTACCGGTGTGGGCTATGTAGAATTGCTCCACTCATTCAGCAACCCGCAAATAGCCATTACCTCTCCAACCGGCCACCGGTATTGGGATGCCTCAACACCTGTAACCTGGCATTTATCTAACCCCGATGATGGCGACCCGCTGTTTTACGATGTGGAAGTAAGCACCGATAACCGCGCTACTTATACCAAAATTGCACATGCCTTAACCGATACTTCATTTAGCTGGGCGCCATCGCTGCCCAATGGAACCGAAGGGTGGTTCAGGGTTACGGCTTATTCTATCGACAGCACATTGGCTGGTACGGCTGTTTCCGATTCTTCCTTTATTTTGGGAACAACCGGCATCCGTGCCATGCAAGTTGATAATGCCAAATGTTACCCCAACCCATTTACCGCTTTAACTACAATTACTTACCAGCTTAAAGCGCAGGGCAACCTTGCTGTTGATATTCTTGATGAACGGGGTGCGGTTGTACAGCAGTTGTTTAGTGGTAATGCACTGCCCGGTAGTTATTCCCTGGTATGGGATGGCAACGGCAAAGCCGGTACACCGGTAGCCGATGGCGTTTATTTTTATCGCATACAGCAAAATGGTAAAAGCACGTACGGCAAAGTTGTAAAGGGGGAATAGCTGGTTTTATATCTTCTCAAAATCTTCTTTCTCTACCCAGCCCACTTTGCCATCTATCAGGCGTATTTTATTCCAATCGCCTACTTGGTCCAGTAGCTGAAATTTTACGCCCTCGTGCAGCATAAACAGGTTATTGCCGTTTTCATCAGGGGCGCTTTTTACATAGGTGTTATCAACGGTTAGTATAGCTTCATCGCGTGTTTGCTCTTTATTACTTTGGGTAAAAGCCAGGGATAAAAACGCGAAAGACAGTAATAAAAAGACTGTGCCGAAAGTGAGTGATATTTTTTTTAAGCCGGTAAAAAAATAAGCGGCAAACAACACCAGCGCAAGCCATATAAATACCAGGGCATAAGTGCCCCAGCCGTTCGATGATTTTGAATCAATCATGTTGTCCCACCATTGTATTATGCCCAGTTGTGGTACCGGCGTTAGTTTATCAACCACCCGGGTGTTGGCCTGTTTAAGGTTGTTCTGTATATCCTCATCCTGTGGGTCAAGTTTCAGCGCGCGTTCATAATTAATAATGCTGGCGCTGGTTTTATTCAGTTTGTAATAGCAGTTGCCCAGGTTGTAATAAACCTCAGGTGTTTTGTACCCCTGCGCAATTATTTTTTCATAATTGGCTGCGGCTTGTTCAAACTGGCTGCTCTTATATTGCTGGTTGGCTGTTTTATAAAGTTCTTGTACGGGCTGGGCAAAGGCTGTAAACACCAGCAGCAACATAGCCATGCTTAGCAGCATTCTTTTATAAAAAGATGCCTTAAGCTGCAAACTGCAAAAGCTAAGCTGTGGTATGTTACTTCTTAATTTCATCTTCCAAATCTGCTATCAGGTTTAGTGCCAGGTCGTAATTCTTTTTCATTTCGCCGTGTTCGCCCACCGGTGCGTACAATGCCAGTTCGCAGGTGTTAATCAGGTTTTTCAGGTTTGTAACGGTTTCTGCTTTTACGGCATGTGCGGTTAGCTTTTCCTCCACATTATCCTTCGAAAGCATAGCCATATCAATGCTCAGCTTATCGCCTAAATAGCCCCACATCGCGCGCGATACTTCATCGTAAAACTGTTTTTTATCGTTCGCTTTTAAGTGCTTGTCGGCTATACTCAGCCTGCGCCTCGCCAGTTTAAGTGCGCGGCGGCGTTTGGCGCCAACCACATCGGCTGCCAGGTTTTCGTTTCTGCGCCTCATGGCTATAAGGCCAACGAACAATAAAAACGGGGTGGTGTAAAATGCATAATAGCCTACCGATGCAAAAAACTCACCGCCCTGTTTTTTAAACCGGGGCACATTGGTTTTTATATATCGTATATCCTGTCCAAGGGGGTTTACGTCCTGCCTGCTTACAGTGGCATTGCCGCCAAGGTTAAGGTTCTTCGAGGGTTCGCCCGTAATTTTTAAAGCGTACTCCGGCGAGGTAAGAGTGATGTATTTGCCTGCATTAGGGTCAAAGTACGAAAAAGAATGTTTGTCAATTTTATAATCGCCCGGTTGGCGTGGTATTAGCAGGTAATCGTACTGCTTTGAACCGGTAAGGCCACTGGCGCTGTTGCTTATGTTCTCTTTTTCTTTAGGGTCGTAAACCTCAAAGGCGGGCGGCA
>DASZPC010000192.1:0-2950 GCA_035550455.1 Chitinophagales bacterium
GGTAACCCCCACTACCTTCATTTTATGCGACGGGTTATCATAAAAGTTGGAGGCCATAATACCGGCAGCCTTTGCACAGTCGGCCACCTTTACGTAAGTAACCCCACTAACCTGTTCAGCCGGAATTTCCTCGCAAATAATAACAGAGGCCCCATTCTCAATACACTGGGCAATAAAATTATGGCCATCAACCACCGTACCGCGAATGGCAATAAAGCAATCGCCCATAGCCACTTTGCGCGAGTCAATTTGGAGTTCATTTATTGCCACCTCCGTTGACCCCACTACTTGTTGCAGCGCCACACCGTATAATATGTCTTTTAATACAGCCATTGCCTAACTTAATTGCAGGGTTATAGTATTGCCTTTAATAATTTTTGTGCCCGGTTCAATGCTTTGCTTTACTACATTGCCTTTCCCGGTTATGTACACCTTAAGCCCCATCGATTCCAGCATGTAAATCGCATCTTTCAAACCCATGCCTTTTACATCGGGCACCACGCCTTCTTCAAACTCCTGTTGTACCATTGTTACCTGTTTGCCATTTACGCCGGTGTTAACCCAACCGCTGCTGACACCGGAAACCTTCTCGCCAAAAAATTTATAGATACCTGCCACATCCCCGGCACTTGCTTTCTCAATGGCAGGCAGGGTATTATCAGCCACCGGTTCCTGGTTAAGTGGCTTATGCATATCCAGCGAAAGCGAGTAAACCTTATCGGCCACTTCCCTGAACACAGAACCGGCCACCACATTACCGTAATAACCGTTTGTGTTGGGCGAGTTAACCACTACAATCATTGAATACTGTGGGTCTTCAGCGGGAAAATACCCACAGAAAGAGGCCTGGTAAACACGTTTCGTATATCCTTTATTTCCCTGTGCTATAACTGCTGTTCCTGTTTTGCCCGCTATGTGCAGGTAATCGGTTTTTAAGTTTTTAGCGGTGCCGTTTTCAACCACCCCTTCCAGTATTTCTTTTAACTGTGCATCCGTTTTCTCACTGAAAATTTTTTCGCTCACTACAGTTACCCCGGTCGAGTCAATCACATTGTTGTATTCTTTTACTTTTTCAACCAGGTAAGGCTTTACCATTTTGCCGCCATTGGCAATAGCATTATAAAAGGTTAAAGTATGCAGCGGGGTAATACGTATTTCGTAGCCGTGCGCTATAAAAGCAGTTGAAACGCCGCTCCACTTTTTAGGGTCGGCCAAAACCGGGGTGGCAGCACCCGCAATCCCAATGTCAACCGGCTTGGTAAAACCGAACTGCTGCAAATGCGTATAAAATTTTTCGGGCTGAGACGAATAGCATTGGTAAGCCAGTTTTGCCATTGCCACGTTCGATGAAACTTCCACTGCACGTTTTAAAGTCAGTTCAGGCGTTTCGGGTTTCTCGTGGTCCTTTACGGTAAGGTTATAAAATTTTGCTTCGCCATCGCCAACATCAATTAAAGTGTTGTTGTTGGCCAGGCCGTCTTCCATTTCAGAGGCAACGGTAGCCAGTTTAAAAGTTGACCCTGGCTCGGTAGCTTCTCCAATAGCGTAATTAAAAACCTCGCTGTAATCCGAATCGGTTGTAACGCCCAGGTTGGCAATAGCTTTAATTTTTCCGGTTTTTACTTCCATTAAAATAACACAACCATGCCCGGCCTGGTGGTGCTGCAAAGCGCGGTAAAGCGCATCTTCGGCCACATCCTGCAAATCAACATCAATAGTGGTGTAAACATCTTTGCCCGGTTGTGGGGTTATTTGTGTTTTCGAATCGAGCGGAATACTTACGCCACCTGCAATTTTTTGCACCATCACCTCGCCCTGCGTGCCGGTAAGCATTGTATCGTACTGGCCTTCCAACCCTACCTTGCTGCCATCCTCGTTAGTAAAACCTATGGTGCGCTGTGCCAGCATACCAAATGGCAACAGGCGCCTTTCGTTTTGAATGGCAATCATGCCGCTTTTATATTGTCCCTCGCGGAACAGCGGCCATTTGTTCATGGCCAGTAACTGGTTGTATGTAATATTGCGGTGCAACAGGTAGAACCTGCTTTTTGAATTGCGCTCGTGCACCAATTCGTTCCGGTAAGCTGCTGCGCTTTTATCGCGGAACATATCGGCCAGTAACAGGGCAACAGAGTCAACGTTTTCCTTAAATAAATCGCTGTGGTTAAAAGTGGTTTTAAAATCAATGCGGATATCGAAAGTGGGCAAGGTGGTGGCCAGCAGGCGGCCATCTTCACTGTAAATATTACCGCGCTCGCCAAATTTCTTCTCCGGCCTTATGGTAAGGCTATCGGCCAGGCTGCGGTAATAAGTACCTTGTACAGTTTGAATATAAAAGGCGCGGCCTATAATGGCCATGCCTAAAAGGCATATAGCCAGGAAGCCGAGGTAAACCCTTACAAGAATTTCTCTTTTCTTATTCGCCATTTTATTAATCAATCCCTTTTTTACTTACATTAGCGCATACCACTACCGGGAGCCTCTTCCGTTTCCGTTTTCCCCGGAACTTCAGAAGCCCATCATTTAATTTTTCGTTTACCATGTTTAATTCCCTGTGTCCCTATTGCCTGCTTACTTCATCAGGTTTTGCAGGTGCTTCAATTTTATAAGGTGGAATCCTCAGTTCCACTATCCCTTCTTTATCTACCAGTTTAGCCACTTCGCTTTGTTTGCTAATGCGCATCAGCCCCGAGGCCGTTGTCATATACTGCCAGCGCAGTTGCTTTACTTCCTTTTCGGTTTTTGTAATGCGCCTTGCATAGTTCTCGGCAGTATGGTTATTTGCAATGTGCAGCGCCGCCAAAAAAGCAAGGAACAACACAAAAGGCATGTTAAACAGCACCCTGGTTAAGCCCGATTCTCCGGCCGAACCCAGTTTGCCAAGCAAAGCGCCAAGGCCTTTTGATTTCTCAACCGGCTTCGCCCCGTTTGCCTCTTCGTTTATATTTTG
>DASZPC010000193.1:0-1518 GCA_035550455.1 Chitinophagales bacterium
CGGCTTACTGCCCTGGGCACTACTATCCATAATATAATATAGGCTACCAGGCCGCTTCCCCAAAGTACAAACGCCAGGATAAATGCCAGGCGCACCCATACGGCTGCCATGTCAAAGTAGTTGGCCATACCAGCGCATACACCACCTACGATACGATCATCCGGATCGCGGAAAAGGCGGCGGCTGTTATATGGTTGAAAAGACTTTGCCCCCGCCTCCTGCTCATTTTCTTCAGTCGGGGCAAAATCCTTTACAGTGCCCATCTGGCTTATAATGGCATGTACATCCTGCTCAACTATTACCTGTTTATTTTCTATACGCAGTATATCGTTGAACATTTCGGCTATACGGTTCTCAATATCGGTAGTAATTTCCAGGCTGTCAGCCGAATTCATGAAATGCCGTTTTACATCATTGATGTAATTTTTAAGTATCTCATAAGCATCCTCTTCAATATGAAAAACAGTGCCGTTAATATTGATGATAATTGTCTTGTTCATGGGTTTAAATGATTAAGTATTAGGAGTATTGCGTCCTTCAATAGCTGTTTTTACGGCAAATGCCAGTTCCTGCCAGGTAGTATCAAGCATTTCCAGCACCGCTTTGCCTTCAGGCGATAAGGTATAATATTTACGTGGGGGCCCCGATACCGATTCTACCCAGTTATAAGTGAGCAGTCCGTTGTTTTTTAAACGGGTAAGCAAAGGGTATAAAGTACCCTCTACAACAAGCAGCCGGGCTTTTTTTAATTCAGCAATAATATCTGAAGCATATATTTCGCCCTTGGCAATAATGGAAAGTATGCAGTACTCAAGTATGCCTTTCCGCATTTGGGTTTGGGTATTTTCTACAATCATATTACAAAGATATATGTAAAAGATTGTATTATGCAATACATAGTACTAAATTTTTTAAAAGAAACTATTTTTAAGAACTTTCGTTTAAGTATTTATTTAACACTTTTTAACATTTTTTAACAAATAATTTTTAGTTGAACCAACTTAACTCTATTTTATAATTAATTAACTATTAACTGATTTTTATATACTAACAAAAATGAAGAAACTTCTACTTTTTTATTTGTGCTTCTTGGTGTACGGGGTTACCCAGGTATTTGCACAGAATCGTACTATCACAGGTACGGTTACAGGTCGAAGCGACGGATTGCCGCTGCCAGGAGTAAGTATTTCTGTGAAGGGTACTACACAGGGCACCCAGTCAGACGCTAATGGTAACTTCAGTATAGCCGTAGGCCCTGATGCGCGCACATTAGTATTCTCATACATTGGTTATATCACACAGGAAGTGGCCATTGGCGCTACAGATAAATTAAGGGTTGGCATGGATGCCGACTCCAAAGCCCTTGATGAGGTAGTCGTGACCGGTTACTCTACTATTTTGAAAAGGGATAACGTAGCATCCATTTCAAAAATATCCGGCGACCGGATCGCTAACTTACCCGTAACCAGTTTCGACCAGGCCCTGGGCGGTAAAGCTGCCGGCTTGCAGGTGAATGTG
>DASZPC010000194.1:0-3284 GCA_035550455.1 Chitinophagales bacterium
TGTGGGCTGGGGCGTAGGGTTCATTATTGTGGCTTATGTAACTTACGCCTGTTTCGGGCATTTCAGGCCAAGGCAAAAACTTATTACTTTTTTGGTTACCATTTGGGGCCTGCGCCTGGCTTTGTATATTTTAATCAGAAACTGGGGCAAGCCCGAAGATTTCAGGTATGCACAGTGGCGCAAAGAGTGGGGCAAAAATGTGGTTTGGCGTTCATTTTTACAGGTTTTTATGTTACAGGGGGTAATTATGTTTATTAACACACTACCCATAGTAATAGTCAATGCATCGCAACACGGCAACCGTGCCCTGGCCGATGTGTACGCCGCCGGTAGCCTGGTTTGGGGTATTGGTTTTATTTTTGAGGCCGTGGGCGACTGGCAGATGTACATGTTTAAAACCAACAGGCATAAACACGGCATTATGAAAACAGGTTTGTGGAAATACACCCGCCACCCCAACTATTTTGGCGAGGCATTGATGTGGTGGGGCATTTTCCTGATAGCCATTCCATCGGGGCAATGGTACATTAGTATCCTTGCGCCGGTAACTATTACTTTTTTGCTGTTAAGGGTTTCGGGGGTAACCTTACTGGAAAAGAAATACGAAGGCAACGATGACTATTCCAACTACAAGCGCAGCACCAATGCGTTTATTCCCTGGTTGCCCAAAAAGCTGTGAAAGGCTTTATATTGCAACTGCAAAACCCTTCCGTATGAAAAGATTTTACCTGCTGGCATTAACCTTGTGCGTTTACAGCCTTAGCAAAGCCAACGCTTTTACCGATTATAAAAACCATATAGCCCAAGACAGGGTTATTGTAATGTTCGATAAGGGCCTTAGCGGGCAGGATAAAGCAGGCATAATAAAAAGCAGCGGCCTTATTACCGGTTATGGCAATCTGCCCAGCCCGGCATTATCTATCTGCTTTACCGCCAATGTTACCGGTGCACTGGATTTTTTAAGCCATGAGCCCGGCGTGGCTTTTGCCTCGTTTTTTATTACCGATGGCAAAGGCAATTATGCCGGTGTGTTAAACGACTTTTTTATAAAGCTAACCGACAAAAGTTTTGAACCTTTATTAAGGGAAGAGCTAAAACAACAAGGCCTTGGCGAACCGGTTGCCGACCATTACACCCCTACTCTTTACCACATTTTAAATACCCAATGGCGCAGCAAAAACACCATTGAATTTTGTGCCTTATTTGAAAATGAAAGTTGGGTAGCCTACGCCTCGCCAAACTACCTGCTTAACCCGCTGGTAAACAGCAACGACCCACTATATAACCGCGAGTGGAATATTGATAACACCGGTTCGTCTTTACAAGGGCATGGCACTGCAGGGGCGGATATGAAAGTGGACAGCGCCTGGAATATTACCACCGGTACCGGTATTAAAATAGGCCTTATTGACTCGGGTACCGATACTTTACAGGCCGACCTTATTGACAACCTTTTACCCGGCCACGATGCCATCAGCGATTCAACCGATGGCTACCCTACCCCCAACTATGCCGAAGACGGCCACGGCACTTGCACAGCAGGTATATTGGCCGCCGTAAAAGATAATAACGTTGGCTGTGTGGGCGTGGCCCCCGGCAGTAAGGTAATACCGGTGCGCGCCTTTTACTACATATACCTTAGCGGGCAAACACTGCCTTACTCCACTGCCGCCGCCTTTGCCGATGCCATTAACTGGGCATGGGATACCGCCGGGGCCGATATTTTGAGTAACTCGTGGGGCCTGCCGCCAAGCCTTATCGGATTTTTGCCCGGTGGCTTAAACCCGGTGAACGATGCTATTAATAATGCTTATGTTAACGGAAGGGGTGGCAAAGGCTGCGCCCAGTTTTTCAGCAGCGGTAATGATAATGACAGTACCTCGCCAATATGGCCGTCATCTTTGGCGCAAACCATTGCAGTTAATGCCACCAATATGTGCGATACCCGTAAACAGCCCGGCGATTGCAGCGGCGAAGACTGGGGTGGCGATTATGGCCCAGGCCTTGATTTTAGTGCGCCGGGTGTAAAAATTACCACTACCGATATGCGTGGCACACTTGGTTTCTCAACCGGCGATTATACCTATACTTTTAATGGAACCTCCGCTGCCTGCCCCAATGCAGCAGCCGTAGGGGCATTGCTACTGGCCATAAGGCCCGACCTTTATGCAGAAGATATCAGAAACATTATTGCACAGGGCTGCGATAAAGTGGGGGGCTACGGTTACGACTCGGTTTATCAAAATGGTACCTGGTGCCACGAACTGGGCTACGGGCGCGTTAACGCTTACAAAGCTTTACAAATTGCGGGAACATACGTTATACCAACCGGCATTAATAATGCCAATGATATTTTAAGCCTTCATATTTTCCCTAACCCGGCCAGGGGCACATTTCAAATTGAGCTTAACACCCCAACCACAGCAACTATGCAGTTGTTTGATTTGAATGGCCGCTTACTGGTGCAATCTGTATTGCATAATGGCATTAATACTGTTGTAACAGGCAGCCTAGCAGCCGGGGTTTATTTGGTAAAAACAGACACTGAAAGGGGCGCAACTATGCGCAGGGTGGTTATTGAATAACCGGCACAGCAACAGCAGTGTCCGCTTATTTTATTTGCGTTGTTTTTTCGAACTCAGCCTGCTTTTGGTTAAGTTTCTCGCTCATGTGGCTGTTCAGTAAAACAAAGCCAATTAAAATAACGCAGAAAACTACCAGCATTAAATTCATACTTGTGTCAGTTTTCATGACTTGGGGGTTTTAATTAAGTGAATCCTGGAGGTGTCCATATTAATACAACGAAAACAGAAATTGGATGTTACATTAAATCCTGTCATTGCTGTGTCATAAAATGAACAATCCTAACACGCACTTTACAATACCTTTATAAACCTATAATAATGCCAGATTTTTTTTATGTGTAAAGGTTATTAACAATTCAGTCTCCTTTTACCATTAATACAATGATAATCAGCAAATTATGTGTTAAAAAGAAATGACTGCTATTATAGCCGCTAACAAACGGCAGTTGTGTTTTGTAGCAATTAGTTTACAGGCAATGCCAACCTGCTATACAATTTCGGCAAAGCCGGTATAGGGCTGTAATGCTTTGGGGATATTAATGCCACCCGGTTTTTGATGGTTTTCGAGCAGGGAAGCCACAATACGCGGCAAAGCCAGGGCGCTTCCGTTTAAAGTATGCACCAGCCGGGTTTTCTTATTCTCATCGCGAAAACGGGTCTTCATCCGGTTGCTTTGAAAGGTTTCAAAGTTCGAAACCG
>DASZPC010000195.1:0-5180 GCA_035550455.1 Chitinophagales bacterium
TATCCAGGTTCTCCTTAATAACTTTACCCTTAAAAATGAGCATAACTGCATGGCCTTGAACTGCCCCGCTGAACCCCGGCAAGTATTTAATCAGCAGTTTAAAGATGTAATTAACTATAAACAGGCCTGTGGCCGCCGCAATGCCACCCCATAGCGTTGTGTTTTCGCCAACCATGGCGTTTTGCACCGAGTTGCTGATGAGCAATATAAAAACGAGGTCGATAATTGAAAGTTGTGCCAACTCTTTTTTACCAAACAGGCGGATAGCCAGGACTATAAAAACATATATGGCTATGGATTTGCCCGCAATTGCTAATAGCGGCAATAGGTTAAATTGCATAGGTTACTGATACGGCTGCTAAGTTATAGGTTTTTGCTTTATGATTTGATTTATAGCTTGTTCAACACTGCTGACAGACCCCTGAGTGAAGCGAAAGGTATATAGACACATTTTTTTATTTTACATAAAAAATGTTTTACTTCGTAAATAAATGTAAATAATACTCACATGAAAATCTTTGCCCTACCTGTTATTTTAGGTATTACGTTCTGGCTGATATGCTCTTTTAAATTTGTGCAAGAAAAACCCGGCAATCAGCCTGTTACTGTTGAAATGCTTAACTGCAAGTCTGGCATGTATAAAACCTACCAGGATTTTGTAAACCAAACCCCACAGCCCTGGAAATTTAAAGCCCCGGAAGCCTCTGCGGCATTTGGTAAGCTGGTTAAATACGAAGCTGTTTTTATCGATGAAAAGGGACAAAAAGTAAGGGTATCAACTTCAGATTTTTGGGGCTATAAGCTGGACGGCGGTAAACTGGCAAGGACAATCCCTTTTGTTACAGGCAGCGTTAAAGCCGCCTTAGCCGGTGTGGAGATAGTAACTAAAGATTATGTTTTTTATGAGGCAGAAGATTTAGGCCCCGGCATGAGCATTGAGCCCCCTGTTTGGTATTCGACCACCTTGGCCGATGACGCGCAAGGCATAAAAGACAATTTTAAGCAGCCTAAAACTAAAATAGGCATGGTTTACAAAAAGCTGAATGAAGCTAAGGGTAGTTGTATGAGAAGTTCATGCCCTGATTATAGAAGTGCAACTCCGTCCGAAGCGTGTATTAACGGCTATTATAATTGCGTAAGTAATATACCCGATGTGGTAGCGGTATGGAACGGCCTGTATAATAATCTCCTTAAAAATCACGATACATCCAAATACGTGGGTAAATAAATTGAGTGGGTATATCCATTGAGTTGGTTCATTTTAAAATTTGCCCCATCGCCCTTTCTACACTATTTACCGGCGCCTGGCAGGTTTTATTATGGCATACATAAATCAGCGTTTCGGCGGGTTTAAATTTGCCCTGCAAAAGCGGTAATTTGCTTTCGCCGTTGGCTCCAAAAACAAGCGCGTTAGGCATAAAATGCTTGTTTAGTAGAGTACAAATATCGGCTGCACCTGCACCGGTAACGGCTACCTCGTAAGGCTCATCAATAAACCAATCCATTAGTGTAGCCCAGTTAGCGTAAAATGAAGGATGCGCCAGTACATTATCGCTTACATTGTTTAATGCCTTTTTAGCTTTCTGTATGTAATCTTCCTTATCAAACAGCAGGCCCAGTTTAAACAACGCTTTTGCCATTGATGAATTGGAAGCCGGAATTACATTATCAGAAGTTTCAGTTTTGCGGGCAATTAAAGGAGCGTCGTTAACTGAAGTGTAAAAAAACATGCTAGTGGCGAGGTTATAAAAGTGCTGGATTACATATTCGGCCATAGCATTGGCCAGTTCAATCCATTCATTGTTAAGTGTAGCCTGGTAAAGGGCTATAAAGGCCTCGCAGGTAAAACTGTAATCATCCAAAAAGCCACTAATGGTGGTTTTCCCATTCTTGTAATTGCGCACCAAGCTGTTATCTGGCTGAAGCATTTGGTTTTTTAGAAAATTACCAGCCTGCAATGCCCGGTTTAAATAGTTTTTATCACCAAATGAATTATAAGCGTCAATGTACCCCATTAACATCAGCGCATTCCATGAAGTTAGCACTTTGTCGTCTAAACGGGGGCGTACCCTTTTGGAACGTTCTTGCAACAAAAGGGTTTTCCAATTAGCTATCCGGGCTTCATCGGCGTTGTAATTGGGGTTGCGGGTTAAGTGGTTGTAATCCTCAAAATTTCCACCCTCGCTTACATTGAATGTTTTGCAAAATTCCGGAAACTCATTGCCCAACAATTTTTTCAGATCGTTATAACTCCAAACATAAAATTTGCCCTCCTCCCCTTCGCTATCGGCATCAAGCGCCGAATAAAACCCACCGGATGTGTCACTTAATTCCCGTTCAATAAAGGCGAGGGTTTCGTCCACCACTTTTTTGTAGCGTAAGTTATGTGTAACACGATAGGCCTCGCTATAAAGAGAAACAAGTTGGGCATTATCATAAAGCATCTTTTCAAAATGTGGTATTTCCCATTCAGCGTCTACCGAATACCTGGCAAAGCCGCCACCAACCTGGTCATAAATGCCGCCGTTCATCATATTATCCAGCGTAACGGTAACCGCTTTCAGCGCTTTTTCGCTTTTAGTATAGAAGCTATTTTGAAGCAAATACCGGTAATTAACAGGCATGGGAAATTTAGGCGCGCCCCTCCTTCCCCCCTTTTCAAAATCAACGGCAGCTTCAAGCTTTTTGAAAATGGCAGTCCGGTAATCGACAGTAAACTCATTGGCGGTTTTCGGCTCAATGTTATCATTCCCCTTTATGCCGTTTGTTATATCAATGGCCCTCTGAATAGCTTCTTCACGCTGGTTTTTATAATAATCAGACAGGTAGGCCAGTAATTCTTTCCAGTGCTCTTTAGGAAAGTAAGTGCCGGCGTGTACAGGCCTGCCATCGGGCAATGCAATCGCATTTAAAGGCCAGCCGCCATGCCCTGAAATCAACTGAACGGCATCCATATATACCTGGTCTACATCGGGGCGTTCTTCCCTATCCACTTTAATTGAAATAAAATGCTCATTCATAAGAGCCGCTACCGATTCATCTTCAAAACTCTGGTGCTCCATTACATGGCACCAGTGGCAAGCCGAATAACCAATAGAAATAATAACCAGTTTATCCTCCAGCCTTGCTTTCTCCCAGGCTTCGGGCCCCCAGGGCAGCCAGTTAACCGGGTTATGGGCATGCTGCAGCAGGTAAGGGCTGGTTTCGTTAATAAGGCTATTGGTAAATAATGGCATAACAGGTAAAGTAATAAGCAATGCTACACATAAAAGATTACAGTAAAAAAGCCCGCGCAGAACGCACGGGCTTCGACACACTAACGAAGCCTGCTATGAGGCTAAGGAGAGAATTTATATTACAGGGTTAACATAAAACCCGGTATACACTTACTTCTTAAGGATTTGACAACCATTTGAACGAAAAGTTGCAAAAAATAATGCGTTGTAGGGCAATTTTTAGAGTTTTTGACAATTCTCTATTTCCCGTCTTCATCAATATGGATGGTAATGGGCCTAACAAAGCTTTCCTCTAATGAAATAAGGGTTTCTGTGCGGCTGATGCCATCAATTTTCTGGATTTTGTCGTGTAGCACTTCGCGCAGGTGTTGGGTATCAGTGCAAATTATTTTCAGGAACAAAGAATAATTGCCCGTAGTGTAGTTGCATGAAATTACCTCATCTATTTGTTTTAGTTGTTGCACTACATCATCATAAATATCGCTGCGTACCAGAAAAACACCTATGAAGGCGGTAATATCGAGGCCCAGTTTTGTTAAATCAACCTGTAAGTGCGGCTTGCGCACTATGCCCAGTTTTTCCATTTTATTCATCCGTACGTGAACAGTGCCCGGAGAAATGAATAGTTTTTTGCTGATTTCGGTGTATGGGGTAAAGGCGTTTTCCATCAGTAAATTCAAAATCTGCTTATCGGTATTATCAATTTCGTAATGAAGGGCCATATTTAAGGTTTGTTTTTGAATTTTATTCACAATAATACGGTTTAAATTTAAGATAACATAAATTTTATCCTATTTCATTAATTTATTTGCAACAAATAAGCCCAATACTTATCTTTGCATCATCGTTCTTTTACAAAGTAATTGTTGGGTGATGGAATTGGCAGACATGCCCTCCGGTCTCGAGGGTGAGGAAAACGGGATAAATCCTGTTACACTCCAACTGGTTTTTGCCGGCTGAAGTGTAACAATGACTAACTGCCTCATGTAGGTTCGACCCCTACCTCAACAGCGTATTGGTGGCTGTCCTGTGCTTATTAAAGCACGGGACGCCGCTGAAAGGAAAACTAAAAACAAATCACTATGAAAGCACTTCCGGCAGCAATCGTCTTTTTTATAGTGTATTATGCGCTATATATGCTTAGTCTTCCTTTCCGGTTTGTTCACCTGTTTTTACAGGCTGTATCGGGTGATTAAACTTTAACTTATTCGTTGCCGAAAGGCGACGGCACACGGGGGTGTGTAAGTCCGCTTCGGCGGACTTTTTTTTTGCCCATTACCCAATTATTTACAATTTTGGGGTATGTTGAACCTGAAAACACCCATATTATTGGCGCTTTTTATTTTGGCGCTTGCCTCCTGCCATCATAAGGATAACAACCCGCCGCAAAATGTAAGCCCGCCTCCCATTAACAGCACAACCAATGTATTGGGCTATGGCCTGCTATCAAAAATTTGCGGTATTTGGGACGGTGGCGTAACCTCTACAACAGCATTGGGCGGCTACCCCGAATGGATAGTAGATTTCAGGCCCATCAGCGCTTCGCAGGTTTCAGCCAAAAATGAATTAGATACGTTGAATGATATTTTCATGTCGTTTTTTATTACCTACCACGATTCAGCTTATAAGCTGGCTTTCAGGAACGGAGGCAGTTTTACCGGTTTGAAAAGGGTATCATATATGGAGGCCGACAGCGTTTCAGAAACCCCTTCGCAATCGTATTACCGTTTTGTTGATTTTGTAAAGGGCAGCCAGCGTGTTTATGCCGAAGTGGTTTTTAAAGGCGATAGCCTGATACTGCGCTCGTTTACTAACAAATACAATACGCTGCGGGCACCTACATTGCATATGGAATGGCGGGCTAAACTACAGGATACTACTTCGTGTGAGGCAGCAAAAGCGGCTTTTGGCTTTCCGCAAAAAACACTCGTTAAAGATTTTACC
>DASZPC010000196.1:0-6523 GCA_035550455.1 Chitinophagales bacterium
CAGAGGTAACTGGTGGGCTGGTTTCAGTTGCACTGGTAAAGCCGGGAACATCAATCCAGTTTAAAGAATCAGGTGAAATTTGCCATTGCAGCGATGTACCCGCAGTATAACCACTTACAGTAAGGGTTACGGTGCCACCCGAGCAAACTGTGGAGTCGCCAGTAATTACACCGGCCGTAGGTGGGTCGGTACAGGTAGGGGCGGGTAAAATATTTACCATATAATCTTCGGTTTCGCCATAGGTATAACTGGTACAGGCATCTGTACCAGTAAGTGCTGTGTTATACCTTACGCGCACCCGCATGGCGGTAAGGCCAAGTTGGGCGGTTGCAGGGATTAAAACGTTGTTAGTAAAGGTAACGCCGCCGGTGCCTGAACCTATAGCCGTAAATTCAGAAGCATCGAAGGTGCCGCTATGGTCATAATCAATCCATACGGCTACATTTTCGGTACCGCCATTACTTACAGTAATGCTGGCCGGGTAAGAGATTGTTCTGTTAACCGTAGCTGTATCGTTATAAAACTGGCCAACGCCATTGTTGCTGCAGGTGGTAGTGTCGCTAATACCGGCAAAAACCACATTGGTAATCTGATCGCCGCCGCAGTTGGTTGTAGCAGAGCAATAACATTGTGTAAATGAGTTTAAGGTAAGGTAAACCGATGCCGAAGTATCGCTAAGGCTGCTGTTGGTACAGGTAACCACAAATTTATAGTAGGTGGCAACAGTATCTGAAACAATAATGCTGCTTAGGGTGTCGCCGGCAATGGCGGTATAAGTATTATCATCTAACGATGAAAGCCATTGGTAGCTAACCCCGGCTGTGCCGGTTGCGCCGGTTGCAGTAAGGGTAACGCTGGTATTACGGCAAACAGGGTTTGAACTGGGCGATATAGTGCCGGCGGTAGGCATGCCAGTACACATTACATCGGGGGTAAGGTTAATCTGGATGTTTGGCCTGAAATAGTTAGTTGTGCCAGTACCGGTTGGGGGGTTGTTATCGGCACGCCAGTATTGGAAATAGTAGTTGGGTGTTGATGAGTTATTATAACGGAAAGATTTTCCGGATGCTGTTTCACCACCGCCGCCTCCATAATTGGCCTGCACCAGTACTAAAAGGTTCAGGGTGTCGCTATAATGAAAGGTAGTGGTAAGGGTTTTAGTTATCCAGGTATTGGCAACCAATTCGCCTGAGGTAACCGCCCCGTCATAAACCAGGGTGGCGCCAATGGTATCTACCTGAAAATGGGTGGAACTATCGTTAAAGTTGGCCTTGCTTACCTCTTTGAGGTAAATTCTGATAGGTGTAGAAGCGGCCGGAGAACTTACCGAATTAACATAAAAACCTATGGAAGTGATAGTCCCCGAATCGGCAATTTCGGCTTTCGAATAAATCATGGCCGAGCGTTCATAACCGTAATAATTTCCGTAGGGCTTGTTAGCATTGGTTGTGCTTCCGCCGGTGCCATTGGTATTGGCCGCCGGTATAGTAATCGTCTCGGCACTAACGCCCGTCAACATCATTATCCCTAACACGAGGCATAGTATCCCCCTAATGTTAAGAGTAGAACATTTTCCCATAATACTTAAGTTTTAGTTTAAAGTCAGCGTCCTAAAAATAGGAATTTCTTTTCGATTTGATAATAATAATGTTGACAAGTATTTTGTTGCCAATAAGATGAATTTCCTAAAACGCCGTTGCAACTAAAGCAATTCAGGTTAAATCTTTAACATTGCACCCACTTATAAAATGCTGAACAAAAGCCGCCTTATATTTATTTTTGGTTTAATGTTGTTTTTAAGCGCAAAGTCGCAGGTTATTGTGCCGCCTGCCCTGCAATGTGTAACAAACGACAATGTAAACGGCAACATTACTTTATCGTGGGCGAACCCACCGGTTAACCCTTGTGGCGCTTTTGTGCAATATACTATATATGCTTCTTCAAATGGCCCAAATGGCCCTTATGATTCTGTTATTGCAGTTACCAACCAATCGGCTACTACTTATACCCTTACCAATTATTTGGCCACCAGCCAAAACTGGTATTTTTATATGGAAGCCGATTATAACTGCCCCGGGGCAACCGTTTTGCAATCGGATACGGTAAATAACCTAAACCCGGCCACGCCACAGTTGGTTAATGTAACTGTTACCGCCAACAACCAGGTAATAATTAACTGGCTGCCCAGTACCTCGCCCCAGGTGTATGCTTATGTGGTGTTTTATTATTTGCCCAATGGCAATGCCGTAGGCATTGATACCGTATATGGCCGCCTGAATACCACCGCCACCGATACCATTGGTACGCCTAATACGGTTTCGGAAGTATATACTGTGGCGGCGCTTGACAGTTGTGGTAAAATAGGTTCCTACAGCACCGCCCCGCACAATACTATTTTGGTGAATGAAACCGGTACCAGCTGCGAACGGCAAATTGCCCTAAACTGGAATAAGTATAACAACTGGCCCGGTTTAGCGCAATATGAAATATTTGTAAGCAGAAATTCTGGGCCTTACGGGGAAGTTGCTACTACTGATAGTAATACCCTTAGTTATTTGTACACCGATTTTAATGATGGCGATTCGCTGAGTGTTTATATACGGGCTATAAATGCTGCCGATACCACTATTATATCTAACAGCAACCAGTTGAACTTTAAGGCTTCGATTGTACAGCCGCCATCCTATATATATGCCACTAATGCAACGGTTGATGCCCAGAACCATATTGATATTACCTGGACTATCGACAGCATTGCGCAACTGCTTTATTATAAAATGATACGCGGCAGCGATACCACTAACCTGGCCGACCTGGCGCAGTTTCCGGTGCCTACGCCTTTGCAGCATTTTCAAACTTATATTGACTCATCGGATATTACACCGGGCCAGAACCCTTATGTGTACCAGGTTGATGCTTACGACAGTTGTCAAAGCCAGTACCTTTCCACTTATGTAAAAACGGTTAGCCTGCAGGGCGAACTTTACGATTATTATGTGGCCCACCTTAGCTGGAACGATTTTTTGCTTAAATATGCCACTGTTACCAAGTATAACCTTTACCGCGATTATGGTACCGGTTACCAGTTGATACAAACTTTTTTACCTGGCACCAATGCCTATTTCGACAGCCTTCAGCAGTTTTTAGGAGAGCGAGGTACTTTCTGTTATAAAATTGAAGCGGTATATACCATTAGCCTGCCTGCCCCCAGCAACTATACCGCTACTTTAAGCAGCTTTTCAAACGAAGCCTGTATTATACACCGCCCTGTTATTTACATACCCAATGCTTTTTCACCGGGCGGAGATATAAATACTGAATTTAAGCCCACCATAATATATGGTAACCCACAGGGGTACTCTATGCTGATATTTAACCGCTGGGGGGCCAAAATTTTTGAAAGCGATGATTTGGCAGTGGGGTGGGATGGTACCGACCACGGTAAAGCGCTGCCAATAGGCGGTTATGCTTACCTGATTCAATTTACAGCCGATGATGGTGTGGTGGTAGAGCGCAAGGGGATTGTGTTGTTAGTGCGCTAATGCCTGCCTGCAATTATTTCCGTTATACTTTTACCTTTATTATAAATTAATAGGCCATGAAAAAGCTTGTAGGGTTTTTAATTATATTAGTTGCCGTGGTGGCCCTGCTGCCTTTGGCCGTGGTTTTTTTAAGGCCTAACCTGATAATACCTAAGGCAAAAGCAAAAGAAGAACTATCGCTTCCTTCATCACATTTTATAAACTGGCGCGGCGCCGAATTACATTATACCGATGAAGGAACCGGTTACCCGGTTTTGCTGGTGCATGGTTTTGGTGGTTCGCTCAGGAATTTTTCGAAGCTGGACGATTCATTGAGGAATGAATACCGCGTACTGCGGGTTGATTTGCCGGGCTTCGGACTATCGGACTTTCCGGAAATGGGGAAACACCCGCAGTATGTGCAAATGTACCGCGACTACATCAGTTTTATTTTAGATACCCTGCACCTTGATTCGGTTTATGTTGTAGGCAACTCTATGGGCGGGGGCATAGCCTGGCTGGCTGCTGCCGACCACCCCGATAAAGTACGCAAGCTGGTGCTGCTGAACAGTGCCGGTTACGATGTAAGCAATGTTTCGGGTAAACTAACTATGTTCAGGTTTAAGAGCGTAGGGCATGTTTTTGATAAGGGTATGCCGGTTTTTATGTCGGAAAGCGGGCTTAAAAAATGCTACTCAGACCCCACCAAGGCCAACCCCGATACTTGGGTGTTGAACAATCATTTTACCAACCGCGAAGGCAATATTCAAAATATGCTGGCGCTTGCCCGCTCGCAACAATTTCCGGATACAAATATTATTAAACAGGTGCAGTGCCCCACCCTGGTTATTTGGGGCAAGCAAGACCATATTATACCGGTTGAACATGCCAAAAAATTTAAGCGCGATATAAAGAACTGCACGGTGCTGCTGTTTGACAGTTGCGGCCATGTGCCTATGCAGGAAAGGCCCGGCGCCACCACTGCTGCTTTACGCAGTTTTTTTGCGGAATAAGGTTAGTTAGTTTTTAGCAAAATACCGCAGGGTACTGCAGGTTTCATTTCTAAAAACATCTTTGGCAGCCTGCTGCATTTGTGCAGCCGTTACAGCTTCGTATTTTTCTACTTCAAGATTGGCAGCGGCGGCATTGCCCAGCATATCAAAATAGGCCAGGTTCATGGCACGGTTAAGTATATTGGTTTCGCCAAAGGTAAGGTAAGCCTCCATTTTGTTTTTCACCTTGGTAAGTTCGGTTTCATTAATGCCCTCGTTTACGGCTTCGGATAAAACTTTTTCAATAGCAGCATTGCCCTCATCCATGCTTACGCCTTTGCTCAGTTTGCCTTCCACTACAAAAAGGCCATTATCAATGGTCTCGGTCATGTAAGCCGAAATGCTGCTGAACAGTTTTTGCTCTTTTACCAGTTGATTGTACAAACGGCACGAGTCGCCGGTGCTTAAAATATCGCGCATAAGGTCGGTGGCATGGTAGGCGGCATCGTTGCGGGCGCACATTTTGTAGGCTTTATAAATGGCGTTAACCGGCACATCGGCTTTTACTTCCATTAGCCGGCCTTCGGTTTGCATAGGTTCAGTAGGTATGTTGCGCACAATTTTTTCGCCCGCCGGTATTTCGCCAAACCACTTGTTGGCCAGCTTTTCTATCTCACCGGTTTTTACATTGCCTGCCACCACCAGTACTGCATTATTGGGGCGGTAATATTTGAAAAAGAAGTTGCGTGCCGATTCCATTTGTACCTGCTCGATGTGCGAGAGGTCTTTGCCAATAACCGGCCACTGGTAGGGGTGTACCTTATAGGCCAGGGCGCATATTTTATGCCATACATCGCCGTAGGGCTGGTTAATGTAGTGCTCTTTGAACTCCTCCATTACCACGTTTTTCTGGGTGCTAAGGCTGGCCTCGTCAAAGGCAAGCGAAAGCATCCGGTCGCTTTCCAGCCAGAAAGCGGTTTCGAGGTTGGTAGCGGGTAGTATGTCGTAGTAATTGGTAATATCGTTGCTGGTAAAGGCGTTATTTTCGCCACCGGCATCCTGTAAAGGGGTATCAAACTCGGGTATATTTTTGGAGCCTTCAAACATAAAGTGCTCAAACAGGTGGGCAAAACCGGTTTGCTCCGGCGTTTCATCGCGCGAGCCTACTTTGTATAACACATTTACAGCGGCCATACTGGTGGTGGGGTCGTTATGTACTATTACTTTCAGGCCATTCTTTAATTCAAACTCATCAAATTTTATCATCGCTTAATCCATTTTTAGGCGGGTAAATGTAATCAAGTTTGGTGGTTGTAACAGGAAAACACCGTTGGTGGTTTAATCACTGCTTTTACCCCACCTGCCTCACCCCATCGCCTATTTGCGAGTTGTAGATTTCGCATTGTCGGCCAGTAACTTCAAAATATTTTTGGCTTACCTGTTTGGTAAACTCCTCAATAGCTGTTTTATGCACTAGGGCAATGGCGCAACCGGCAAAGCCGCCGCCGGTCATGCGGGCACCGAGGCAGCCTTTAATTTGTTGGGCGGTTTCAGCAAGCGTGTCCATTTCAAGGCCGGTTATTTCATAGTCGTTTTTCATGGAGGCGTGCGAGGCATTCATGAGGCGTCCAAAGGTGCTGAGGTCGTTAAACTGCAGGGCCTTTACTGATTCTTTTACGCGCAGTTGCTCGGTTATTACGTGGCGTGCGCGGCGGTAAACAGTTTCGTCCTTAATTAATTCGAGCATAGAAAAATCGGCACCACAGAGGTTTTTAATGGACTGCGTAGTGCTGATAATGCGGTAAGCCTCTTCGCTTTCGGCGCGGCGCTCGTTGTATTTGGAGTGAATAAGGCTGCGTGGTTTTTTTGAATCGAGAATAAGCAAACTGTAATCGCCGAGGTAGAGGGGAATGTAGTCGTACTCCAGCGTGGCGCAGTCTAACAATATGGCGTGGTCGGCTTTGCCCAGCGCTACGGAAAACTGGTCCATAATGCCGCACTTCATTTGTA
>DASZPC010000197.1:0-4153 GCA_035550455.1 Chitinophagales bacterium
ATTGCTATTGATAACACGATTAACAAAACCGGGCTGTGCAGGGTTTACAATGATGCAGCGGCTAAAGCAAAGTACCCCTACTTATGCTTTGCGCACGAGGACATTTTGTTTCATACTAATAACTGGGGGCGGCTGATGGTGGAAACGTTAAGTAAACCTGAACATGGAATGCTGGGTATTTGTGGTGGCAAGTATTATCCTAACGTGCCTGGCGGTTGGCTTGATATACCCCATGATTTGCGCAGGTTTAGCATGCTTACCCAAAAAAAGGGGGTGGAACACCTCAATTCTGTAAAAGATTCGACAGATAGTTTTTATTCATATACAGTAACGCTCGATGGGTTGCTGATGGCAATGAGACGTGATGTTTGGGAGCACTACAGGTTTGGAGAAGATATTTTAAAAAACTTCGACTTTTACGACATTGAACTGTGCATACGTTTACAACAGAAGTATAAACTGGTTATTGACCACCGTATAGTTGTTGAGCATTTTGGAGTGGGCCGGTATGTGAACAAAAAATGGATACGGGAGGCGCTGCATTATTACGATTACCGCAAGGTAAAGGGCGCTGCTTCTGTCGGTAAATACAATAACTCATACCTCGAAGATTTTGCCTTTAAGCGTTTTGTTGAACGGGTAGTAGCCATTGATGATAAACCCTGGAAGCGTATGGTTTTTATGAAATTGCTTAAACGGTTTCCCGGCCTGTTCGTAAAAAACCTGAAATTTATATCCGACATATCTTGCAAGTAGCCATAAATTAAACCGCTTCCCCAACATGGGCCAATATGCTTGTACAGCTGTTTCAGAAGAAAAAAGAAGAGGTACACATAGATTACTGGCGGGTTTATTTATTTCGGCGGGCTTTGTATATTTTGCGGGTATTTATTTAGCTGAAACAGTTTGAAATGCCATTTAGCAGGTTTTTTAAGAAAAGCTATAAAGAAGAGTTTGAGGCCTTACTGGGCCAGTTGCGTTTTTGCCGTACTAAAAGCGACTTTATAGTGCTTTCGCCCATACCAACCGGCTATTCGTGGATGGGGGTTTACAATGGGGGTAAGTCCATGTTTGCAGAAAACTTTACAGGCCTGCCCCATTATTATTCCAACTCCGTTTTTAATGAGGAACAACTGGCTAAACTGGCGCAGGAACTGGCTGCTTTGGGCTTTAACCAAATATTGTTCAATGGTTTTGCCCCGTATTTCAGCGGTTTAATACAGGATATAAAAAAAGAGCAACCGGGTGTAATTACCGGGGTTATTTATCATGGTTTTCCGGCCGAAATTTCGGGGAATGAAACCGTACAAACCGCCCTTAACGGGATTATACATTTATCAAAAAGCGGGAGCCTGCAAAAAATGGGCTTTGCCAAAAAAGGTTTTGGGGCCGCTTTTGAAAAGCTGTTTGGCATACCGGCTTTTGAGTTAATATACATTAACCCGGAACCATTAAAACAGATTGAAAAATATAATGATGGTAAAACCCACATTGGCGTATTGGTAAACAACTCTTTCCGAAAGAATTTCCACACGCAGGTAATGGCGGGCCTGCTGGTTGAGAATAGTGTGGTGCATGTGCTGGATGCTTCTGAACTGGGTTACCTTGAGGCAGGAGAACGTATTGTGGCACACGGACAGCAACAACATGCCGACTTTATAAAGCTACTGGCGGCTATGGACCTAAACATGCACGTAACCTTTAGCGAGGCTTCGGGTGGGCAGGTTTGTTCCGAAAGTATTTCACAAGGTGTGCCCTGCCTTTCGGGCTATACCAGCTCCTTTTTTGATTATAATGAAGAACTGAGAAACACCCTTGTGGTGGAAGGCGGCGATGACCCTTATTTTATTTACTTAAAAGCAAAGGAGGTATTGGCGCAAAAAGGGCTTGGCGAAAAATGCGCGGCTTATGGCGCTTACCTGAATACCCTTGCCCGCGAACGAATAGAAAAATTTTTAGCCTACAAGCCTTAGTTATGCCCGGCGAACAATTAAGGATATTATTACTTATAAGGAATATGGCGCTTGGGGGCGGGGCTGAGTCGTTGGTGTTTAATACCTACCAGGAATTGAAAAAAAGAGAGGGCGTTAAGGTTAAATTAATTGCCTTTCAGGCGGCCCCCGATGCCAATGGTACGAATGCGGTTTTTTTTGAAGAGCAACTAAAAGATGATCCGGATTTTCATTATTGCAGCTCGTATGTAAGACTTTCGGTGCTTAAAAAAAACGAAGCAGACCTTAAATCGTATTGTGAGATTGTAGAAACGTTTCGGCCACACATTATCCATAGCCATCTTTTTACGGCAGAGATTATTTCGCGCGAAGTGTTATTCAAAGGGGTTAAGTATTTTACCCATACACACGATAACATGAAGCAATTCAGAAACTTTTCGTTTAATACATTGCTTAATAAAGAACTGCTTACAAACTATTACGAGAAGATTCATCTGATAGCTAAATACAAGCAATGCAATAACAGGTTTATATCTATTTCGGAAGATACAACGGCGTATTTTAAACAGGTGTTGCCCAAAACCCTGAGCAGAAACATATACCCACTTGATAATGCTATTGTTACGGAAACCTTTGCAAAGATAAATACGAAACGCAGCCTGGATAAAATACGAATAGTAAATGTGGGCAGTTTCCAGGCAAAGAAGAATCAAAAGTTTTTAATTGAAACAGGGGCAGAGCTATTAAGGCGTGGTTTAGATTTTGAAATTACCTTACTGGGCGGCGGTGGGTTATATAATGAAGTAAAGGACCTGGTAAAAAGAAATAACCTTGAAAGCCGGGTTAATATGCCTGGTAATGTTGCCAACACCGCTGTTTATTACAGCGCTGCAAACCTGTATATACATACAGCTACCTATGAGCCCTTTGGCCTTGTTTTACTGGAGGCCATGGCCAGTGGCTTGCCTGTAATTGCATTAAACGGAAGGGGCAACAGGCAGCTTATTGAAGACGGCCATAATGGATTTATGCTTGACGAACAGAATGCGACAAAATTTGCCGATATTATACAGAAGGTGGTTAGCGATGAAAAATTATACAACACCCTATCGGCAAATGCTGTAAAGTTTGCACGTAAATATGATATTGTTGCTTATGTAGATAAACTGCTGGCTATATATAATCAGGCAGGTTAAGTTTTACCTGTTTTTGTTCAACCCTATTTTGGTGGTTATTTTACGTACCAATACCCCTGCAATAGTGCCTGGTGCATTAGGGTCAATACCCCTCATTTTTAAATGATTAATACGGAAAAAATTGTAGAAGGCGGTATAGTTGCCTTTTCGTGGTTTTCTGAAACGCCCGCCAATTTGCACAGTATCTAACCCAAAGGGGTATTTAAAGCACCAAAAAAGCAATTCAGACGAAAGTTCAACATCAGGTACAGGATGTGGCTCCGTAACAGGTTTAAAACCTTTTAATGAAAGCACATACGTCTCATCATAATCGGGTATGTAAATATAGGTGGGCTTTAACGCGCTTTTAAGTGGTAACGAGTTGGTTTTATTTAAATCATCAATAAAGCGGGAAGCTTCGGAGTTTAAAACGGGCTTATCAACCGTTTCGTATTTGGTAATAAAAGCGGTATCGTCAGCCAATATTTTTTGCAAATCGGCTTTATACTTATTTATAGAAGCATTTGAATCGTGCTTTTCGGGAAACTCGTACTCTTCGTTATTATATAAAACCACCGGTTCGGAGGTTGTGTTTTCCTTAATAAAATTGTAGGTTTTTTCAGCGGTGTTGATGCGGTCGTTTAAATAGCGGTTGTCCTTATGGCAGAAGTAAACAAAGCTGGCCATAGGGATGGTAACTTTAGGGTGCAAGGCATCAATTTGCGACTTTACGAGTTTAAGCTTGTCATCGGCCATTTGCTGGCGTAGTTCAACCTCGTCAGGGTTGCCCGCCCAAAAGGCGTAGGAGAATTGGGTCATTAAAACATCAATAGGGCCGGTTTTGGCAAGTATGGCGTCAAGGTCGCTTTTATTAGCAATACCACAATCGTTTACATTCAATATGGTTTGTTCCGGGGTTTTGAAACAAATCCACGAATCGCCTTCTTCAAAGTGTTCGCACATTACTTTAAAGTCGGGTAAAATTTCAAAAAACTGGTTTTTGTGCAGTTCCACTACTTCTTTAAA
>DASZPC010000198.1:0-4463 GCA_035550455.1 Chitinophagales bacterium
TGCGGGGTAAGCGTAGGGAAACCAGTACGGCGCCAGTCGGTATAAGATTCAGGGTCAAGGTACAAATCAATAAACTTCTGGTCCATTATCTTTTCCAGTGTAACCGAACCGGCAGTTTCGCTGGCATAAGTATTAGCCCATGCAGAACCGGTAGGGTCGGCACCGGTAATATTGGTTACCGAGGTAATTGCACCGGTGTTCATATCGCTGGCGGCACTGGCTTTATCAGTGGCAAACTCTAACTCAGCACGAATAAAAAACAACTCGGCCAGGCTCATTAACCTTACTCCTGAATTAGGGTTGCCATAAAATGCTCCCAATGCATCACCACCTACGTCAATAAACGAGGCAAGGCGTGGGTCATTTTCAGTTTGTAAAGTTTGGGCAAAAGTGCTGCTGGCAAACGAAATGTCACCAGGCCTTGATGTGGTAAACTGGTACCATGGCGCAGCATTTAATTCAGAAGTCCCAAACTGGAAATAAGCATCGCCTGTTGGTGAGGCAGAACAAGGGGCCCAACCAGTTATAGCACTATTTACCTCAGTCATAGCAGCAGTAAGGTTAGCAGGAACCACTTTGCCGGTGTGCAAATAAAACCTGGCTTTAAGGCCATGCGCAAGCGCTATCCAGTTAGTAATTGACCCACCGTAAACTATATCATCGCTACCGGGAAGCAGGTTACCGCCATAGCCGGCGTTCAGGTCAATTAGGCCATCATCAAGCAACTTCTGGATGGCAGTATAAATATCCTGCTGGCTGTCAAAACCCGGCTGCAGGTTATTAAAACCCTGGAAAGCCTGCGAGTAAGGAATACTGTTCCAAACATCGGTGCTCATGCCTAAAGCATAAGCCAACATAATTTTTCCAATGCCGGCATAGTAAACATTGCCCCCTTTGGTAGCTGTATTAATCATGTCATTCAGGTTAGTCATTCCCTGGTACATATTGCCCCAGGGGGCATCAAAATCGGCATTACCTGCAATGTAAACATTGTACGATGCAGCCTGCCTGCTGGCCCCATAAACCTGCTGGTCGAAAATACTGGCAAAGCGGCTCATATCGCCACCCATGGCATAGCCTATTAATAACTGCGATGAAAGCAGCTGGGTGGCAGGTGTAACCGTAAGCGGGTTATTGGGGTTAGTATTTACTTCGTCGAGTTTTTTGCAACCGGGCATTAATAACATGCCAAGCGCAATTAAAACCGCATATCTATATATCTTTTTCATGGCTTAAATTTCTTTGATTAAGGAATTAGAAATGTAATTTAAGAGTAAGACCATAGCTGCGGGTGCTGGGCAGGTTAAACCACTCAATACCCTGAAGGTTTGAAGCACCGGCCAAAGCCTGGTCGGGGTCAATACCTTTGTATTTCGTTACAAGGAACAGGTTCCGTGCAGTGAATGCTATATCAATACCTTTAATTTTGGTGTTTTTCAACCAGCGGTGTTCAAAGCTATATGCCAGCGTAAGCTCACGCATCCTGAAATAACCAGCGTCCTCAACAAACTGCGAGCTTATAGGCCCAAAGCCACCACCATTTCCGCTAAACCAATCTTCAGCATAGGTTTGATAAGTAGCCGGGTCAATAGCACCAAAGTTAACGCCAACACTGTTTGAATTGGCAGCCCCGGTTGTTACAACCGAACCATCGGCAGCCAGGTGGCCGGGGGTTCCTTTAAACACATAGTTGCTGTTATCGCGCACATCGGTTTCAGCAGCGCGGCCATAAGTAACCAAAGCGCCGCGGGTACCGTCGTACATTTGTCCGCCAAACTTAATATCAAACAGGAAGCTTAACGATAGCCCCCTCCATGTAAAGGTGTTGCTCCAACCCATTCTCCATTTAGGGTTAGGGTCGCCAATTACGGTATCGCCTTTGTAGCCAAGCGGCATACCATAATTGGGGTTAGGGTCGGGGCCAATCGTCTGCCTGTCGTCAATAATTACATTACCCGATCCATCACGGTAAAAATCTCCGCCCCAAATTACTCCGTAAGGCTGGCCAACCACCTGGTAAATATTACCGGCACCCGAGCCGCCAAATCCACCTACTTCAAATGTGTTCAGGCCCGATGAAAGGCTCAGCACCTTGCTCTTGTTTTTGCTCCAGTTTACAGCCATATCCCAGCGGAAATCGCCTACCTTTACAGGGGTTATGTTTGCCATAATTTCAAAACCATAGTTCTGAACACTACCCGCGTTCAAATAAGCATATTGGTAACCCGATGAGTTGGCAATAGGCACCGGCAGTATTTCGTCGGTGGTTTTATTATAGTAGCCGGTAAAGTCAATGCCGAACCCGCCAAACACTTTAATACCGCTTTGCATAAAGCGCAGGTCTAAACCACCTTCAAAGTTTTGGGTGTTTTCTGGTTTCAGGTCTGGGTTTTTCAAATACTGGTCAAGGGCAAAACCTGCCATACCATTAAATGGAAAACGGATACCATTATTAGAGAATCCATCGCCAATGGCTGGTTGCTGGTAATCGTTTTGCAGGGCATAAGTAGGGGCATCGTTGCCAACCTCGGCCCATGATAAACGCAGCTTGCCATAAGGAAACCATTTGTTGGTTGAAAGCTTGGCAGTTTCAGTAAATACCCAGCCCAAATCAACACCGGGATAAAAGAAGCTGCGGTGCGAAGGAGGCAGTGTTGAGCTCCACTCGTTACGGGCAGTAAAGGCAAAATAAATCTGGCTGTTCCAGTCTAAGTTAATGCCGCCATAAATAGCTGTGGTAAGCTTTTTAGAAACACCCTCAAGCGATGTTACCGTTTGCGCATTGGCAATATTAAAGTAGTTAGGCAATACCAGCCCATCGCCATACGCAAACACATTTTGGTAGGTATTAGAATAAATATTGTTGCCAATAAATAAACTCCCGTTCAGGTTCTTGGCAAGTTCGTGATGCAGCGTTGCAATAAAATCTGAGTTGATAATGCGGTTAAAGTATTGATCTTCAGCCACCGAGCCTTCAGGCAGTGCGGCATCTTCTATAGCGGCATCCTGTTTGCGGCGGTCGCTGTAAAAATCAACCCCTACACGGCCCATAAAATTCAGCCAGTCCGTAGCATCGGCATTCATAGCAATGTTGCCGAATAAACGGTTAACGTTTGTTTTATACAGGTTCTGGTTTATGCTCCAATAAGGGTTGTCAAAAATTGAAACATTGCCATTGGCATCCCTACCTAAAAAGTAGGTATAAGAACGCTGGTGCCCATCGGGAGCAATATACATACCGGGGTTGGTATAACTGCCGCTGATACCATTTCTGTTATCAAAGCTTATAGGCGTACGGTAAACACCATACATCACACTGGCTACGTCATTACCCGATAAATCACCGGTGGTAAGTGAGTTAACATAGTTGGCATTGCCCGATATAGAAACCTTTTCGCCTACTTTAATTTCGCCGGCAAGGCTTACAGTCGTTTTAGTAAGGTTGCTTAAAGGGATAATACCGTTTTGATACAGGTTACTGAAACCAAAACGGAATGTTCCCCTATCGGTACCGCCCGATATAGAAAAGGAATTATCAGTAGTAATACCTGTACGAAAGAAAGATTTTTCATTCTCATAAGGTTTAAACTGTGTTTTGGCGGTTGGGTCGCTTTTGCCCACTATGCCGCCATTTTTATCGTAACCGCTTAACGAGTCCGGCTCGCCTGAGCCATTAAACACCGCATTATAGTTGTTTACATCGCCGCTCCAGTACAAGGTATCGGATTTTGCGCCCCACGAGTGGGTAAAGTAAACATAAGGGGTATAATAGTTAGGGTCGTTAGGGGCGTATACCAAGCCACCGCCTGAACCCTGTATCCATTGGTTCTGCTCGGCAGGTAATTTATTTACCTGGTCAAACTGAATAGAGGTGGATATATCAACGTTGTATGATTTTTTACCTGTTACCGATCCCTTTTTGGTGGTAATTAAAATTACCCCATTGGCACCCTGTATACCGTATAGTGCCGATGCTGCGCCACCCTTTAAAACCGAGATATTATCAATATCATCCGGGTTAATATCAATACCCCGGTTTTGGTTAATATCACCGTTAATGTTATTCGGTTGCAGGTTTATGTTTTGATTGGTGGATAGCTGCGAGTTATCAACCGGTACGCCATCTATTACAATCAGTGGCTGGTTATCGCCTGTATAAAGCGAGGTAGCGCCACGCAGGCGCAGGTTAACCGATGATCCTGGTTGTCCTGACGAAGTAGTAACATCCAAGCCGGCTACTTTGCCACTTAAAGCGCTTAACGCGTTGGGGTTTCCTGCTTTAGTTACATCATTGCCGCCAAGGTCCTGTACCGAATATCCTAAAGCACGCTTTTCTTTCTTAATACCAAGGGCAGTTACCACTACCTCATCAAGCCCCAATACGTCTTGCTCTAATACAACATTAAAATTCCCTTTGGCTATATCAACCTCCTTTGGTTTATAGCCTATATATTTTACCTCTA
>DASZPC010000199.1:0-3449 GCA_035550455.1 Chitinophagales bacterium
AGCTGACCAACCTGAAAACGAAGAAGGACGAGTTTTGTACTGCTAATAAAGACGGCAAGTGCATGTTTACCCTTGAGCCGGAAACCAATTACGGCATTGAGGCATCGAAGGAAACAGGCGACCCTGATGTGAAATACCTTACGGTAACCGCTACACAAAGCACTGTGGGCAAGAAAGCGCCTACCACACTATACTCAGTACTGGAACTGGAGAAGGTGAAGAAAGGGGTGGCTATAAAAATCGAAAACATTTACTACGATTTGGACAAATGGTATATACGCCCGGATGCTGCTAAAGAGCTTGATAAGCTGGTGAAGGTGCTGAAAGATAACCCTACGCTTGAAATTGAGTTGAGTTCGCATACCGACTGCCGTGCTACCGCTAAATACAACCAGTTACTATCGAGCCGCCGTGCCGAGGCTGCTGTGGCTTATATAGCATCGCAGGGGGTTGATGCCAAACGTATGATTGCCGCCGGTTATGGCGAAAGCCGACTGGTTAACAAGTGCGCGTGCGAAGGCAGCTATGCAGTGCCTTGTACTGAGGAAGAACACCAGGAAAACAGGCGAACGGAGTTTAAGATATTGAAGTTCTAAAAGCAGACATAAGTATTTAGTAGTGAGTATTTAGATAATACTAATTACTTCCGCTAAAAAGAAACGGGACAGCGCCAGAGGGCATTGTCCCGTTTTTGATTTATGCCTGTTAACCTATTTACAATCATGTAAATGTTCAGCTTTCCACTGCATGGCCATGTGTACCCGGTTGCGGCCGCTGGGGTGGTCGTAGAAAATGATTTCTTCCCATTTGCCGGGGTCTAATTTGCGGTATTCCGAAAGCATTATATCTACGTGGGCTTCGCCATCGGGCTCACGGGCGGCGTTGAGGCCAAACATGTCGGCTTCGGCCTCCTGGGTGCGGGTCATAGTATTGGTAACAGGCGTAAAGAAGAATGACATTACGGTGAAAATAGCTGCCAATAAAGGCAGCCCGGCCACATCGCCTATGCTGGTAATGCCAAGGTTGGGATAACGCGCTATAATGAGGTTAAACAGCCAGTTAGCCAGGGCGAACATAATTACCAGCAGCACCGACATTTCGAACAGGCCTTTGTACACATGGTTCATTACATAATGGCCCATTTCGTGGCCCATTACCGAGCGTATTTCGGCGGGGGTGCAGCGTTTAAGCAGGTTATCGTTTAATGAAATACGGGTGGTGCTGCCAAAGCCGCTTACATTGGCGCTTATGCGGTCGCTTTGTTTGGAGGCATTGAACTGATACACATTATCAGCCGGTATTTCGTTGGCGCGCGCCATTGAAAGGATTTGGTTTTTTAACTCGCCGGGCGCAAGCGGTTCATATTTATTAAAGATGGGCGCCAGGAAAACGGGCGTGATAAATACAATAAAACCTACAAACACAATGCTGATACCCGATGCCCAAAGCCACCATGTTTTACCCGCTGCACGGATGGCGCTGTATAAAATAGCCCCGATAATACTACCAAAAACAAGCCCTATTGCCAGGCCTTTGAGGCCATCGGTAAGCCATGCTGAGAAAGTCATGTTAGAAAGGCCGTATTGATGCTCACGGTAAAAATCCTGGTACACGCTTAGCGGGAAGGATAGTACCCATGAAATCAGGATGTACAGCGGGATATAAATAAGCGGCTCAACAAATTTACGCCCCGGGCGGGCGGCAAGGCCTTTCATCCATTTCGATAAGCCGGTGAGCAGAAATATACCCGCAACAAGTAGGGAGTAAAGTGTGCCCCACAACAACAGCCAGTAGCCGCCTTCGAAATACGCGTCAGATTTTGCCTTTTGCGCCGGGGTAAGCATATCTAAATAATGCTGTGTGGCTGAATCAACATTAAAAGCCGGTGTTTGAGTGGCAAGGCTATCGGCGCCTTGTGCGTGGACAGTGCAGGCAATAGCAAAGCCGGTGATAAATAGCAAGATTAGTTTTTTCATTTCGCTGAGATTTTCAAAGCAAACTAAGGCATTTTTTACAGGCTAATTCAACAGGTTTTTAACACTTTGGTAATTAACGGTAAGCTTTGCTGCCTAATTCTTTTACCTCATATCCATTGGGATAGGTTTGCTTACGCGGAATGGCTGTACGATAAGCAGGCTTTTGGCGGCGGGGGAGAAGTTGAACCACCGCTTTGCGCAATGCCATGGCTGCCGCTACCGTTTTTATAATTATGGCTGAAGGTTTTTTAAAACCTACCGCATTAAGTAAGGGTTCGTCCATAATAGCATGTAAAAACGGGCGGCCAACGGGGTAAAGGGCTTTGGGCAGCAACCAGCCCAGAAAAAGGTTTTCGGTATAAGTGGCTATGGATTGATTGGTGGCCGACGGAACAAAATATTTCTTTTCGTAAGCTATATTAAACTGCTCAAGCGTTTCGCGTTTTTCGGGAATATCTTTTATACCCATGTGTGCGCCAATTTCCTGCCATACTTTGTAGCCTGCCTGTAACTCGCTGTTGGTTAATTTTCGGTAACCATATTTATTAATCCAGCGCTCGGGTTCAAAAATAAAGGTGCTTAGCACATACAGGTAGTCATCATTGCTGATGTTGAAATGGCTGTGGATGAAATTCATTTTGGCTAGTGCAGCGCTGCCGCGTTCGCTAGCGGGGCCATGCTCCAGTATTTCGCTCAGTATAAGGTCGGTATCATCGTAACGCTTTTGGGTGTGGTTTTCAAATTCGCGGCTTTTGGCCAGTATTTTTGAAATAGAAGGCGAGGCAAAAGTGCGGAACAAGGCCAGCTCCAGTGAGCGGGTAAAATCCCAGGGAAACTCGTAAAAGGCACTTAGGCGCACAATTTCCCAGTGGTCTTTATCAGGGTCCAGGGCTTTTATTTTTTCAAAGGCGTTGAAACGGGCCATAAGTAAAACTGCCTCAAGGTATGAAAACTTTGAGGCAGTTGAAGCAGGAATAAAAAATTTAATTATTACATCCTGAAGGCATACAGGAAACTCATGGGCCGGTTGGGGTAAATACCCTCTACCATTACCTTGCCGTTCTTTTCTTTCAAAATGTTTACAAAATCTTCCACGCTGTTTACCGCCTGGTCGTCAATTTGGGTAATAATAAACCCTTTGTGGATGTCGGTAAACTCGGCCAGCTTCCCATCTTTTGTTAAGTCGGTAATCCTTACCCCGCCGTTAATACCCAGGCTGCGGCGTTCGCCATCGCTCAGGTTCTCTACGTTTACGCCCAGCAGTTTCAAAATATCTTTGGTGCCGTCCAGTTCGGCGGTGCTGTTGTATTTGTTTTTAAGGGTAACGGTGGCGGTCATGGTTTTACCATCGCGTATAAATTCTACCGAAATTTTATCGCCGGGGCGGTAAAGGGCCACTTGCTCTTGCAATTCGGGCGAGCTGTTTACGGCTACGCCGTTTATTTTGGTAATCACATCCTTGTGTTTAAGCCC
>DASZPC010000200.1:0-3858 GCA_035550455.1 Chitinophagales bacterium
TTTAATTCTATCACAATAAAACAAAGGCAACAAAAAAGTTTATAATGATAATAAAGATAGAACTGTAAACCACCGCCTGGGTAGAGGATTTACCGATTTCGATAGCGCCACCCTCAACAGTAAAGCCTTTATAGCAAGAAACCGAAGACATGATGAAACCAAAGAATACCGACTTAACCAGCATAACAAAGGCATCGTGGCCGTTAAAATTGTCCTGCACACCCCGGAAATACTCGCTGGTAGTATAAAAGTGGCCCATCATACCGGCGCCCCAACCGCCCACAATACCCAGCATAACCGCTATAATAACCAGCATAGGCACAACAAAAACAGAGGCCAGCACCTTGGGGCCTATTAAATAGGCGGGCGTATTAACCCCCATAATTTCGTAAGCATCTATTTGCTCGGAAATACGCATGGTGCCCAACTCGGAGGCGATGTTAGAACCTACCTTACCCGCGAGCAATAGGGCTGATATTGTAGGGGCGAGTTCAAGAATCATGCCTTTACGCTCAATAGAACCAATCCACCACATGGGTACAATGCTAAGCGTACGGAACTGGTAAGCAAACTGCACTGCGCTTACAGCCCCCACAAAAGTGGCCACAATGGCAATAATAGCCAGTGAACCGATACCTATATCATGGGCCTGCCTGAAAGTTTCCTTCCAAAACATGGAAGGCTTTTCGGGCCTTGAAATAGCTCGGTACATTAAGATAACATACTCGCCAAGAATGGAGAAAACTTTTAGCATGCTGGATACCGGCGCTAAGATAATTGTTTGTACGAAAGTGAGAAGGTTTTGCAGTTTATATAAGCCGCCTGCATGTAAAGTATTGAATACTTATGTTTGCAACATGAACAAAACAGTTGTTATTACCGGGGCTACAAAAGGCATTGGCCGGGCCCTTGCATTTGAATTTGCCGCGCAAAAGTTCGATTTGGCAGTTTGCGCCCGTAGCAAAAGCGATTTGGGAAACCTGCGAAATGAAATAAGCCTGCTGTACCCGGGGGTAAACATAATGGCACAACCTTGTGATGTTTCGAAGAAGGATGAACTGCAAAAATTTGCTGAAAAGATAAATAGCCAATGGCAGTATATTGATGTACTGATAAACAATGCCGGTATATTTTTACCGGGGCAAGTGTTTAACGAAAAAGAAGGAACCCTTGAAACATTGATGGAAACCAACCTATATAGTGCCTACTACCTAACCCGCCACCTGCTGCCGATGATGATGGAGCGCAAAAGCGGGCATCTATTTAATATGTGCTCGGTAGCCAGTTTACAGGCCTACCCCAATGGCGGCTCGTACAGCATTTCGAAGTTTGCATTGCTTGGGCTATCAAAAGCCCTGCGCGAAGAGTTGAAGCCTTATAATATTAAAGTAACGGCAGTATTACCCGGCGCTACGCTTACCAATAGCTGGAGCGGCACCGATTTGCCTGAATCGCGCTTTATGAAAGCCACCGATGTGGCGGATGCTATTTGGGATGTGTATAATTTATCGGCATCAACTGTGGTTGAAGAGATAATATTGCGCCCTATGCAAGGCGACATATAATATTAAAATGTTGTTAAGTGGAGACAGTGGATTTTGAAAATTTTAGATAAAAAGCAACAGAAGATTATTTTTGGAACACAAATACGACTTATGAAGAAGAACCTAATAGCCGCAGGATTGATGTTATTGGCCACCGGTTTGTTTGCACAGCAAACCCAACCAGCCCCAGCGCATACTGATAAACCCGCCGGAACCCAGGAACCGGCAGCCGATAACCCGAACGCGCCAAAAATGAATTTTAAGGAAGATACCTATGTTTTTGGGCAAATACCCGAAGGGCCACAGGTAACACACGAGTTTAAGTTTACAAACGATGGCAAGGAGCCTTTGGTACTGAGCAATGTAAGGGCAAGTTGTGGCTGCACCACCCCAAGCTGGCCTAAAGACCCTATTTTGCCGGGTAAAGAGGCCATTATACTGGTTACTTATAACACACAGGGCCGCGTGGGTAATTTTACCAAATCGATTACAGTTACCTCGAACGCGAACCCTACCACCAAAATAATATACATAAAAGGACAGGTAGTTAAAGCTGACCCGGCCCAATCGGTACCCGAAGAAGCCCCCAGCATGTTAGCCCCTAAATAGTCAGTTACTGCCCCTTGATTTTCAACTGTTTTTTGAACAAAGGCTGAATAGTGTTTGTTTGCTGTTTCAGGCGGTTATATTTGTGTTGGTATTAAGCAACAATCAGCAAAACAATACATGCCTAAAATTTCTAATAAAGGAAACGCCATGCCAGCTTCGCCAATAAGGAAGTTGGTACCATACGCCGATGCCGCCAGGCAAAAAGGCATTAAAATTTACCACTTAAATATTGGACAGCCCGACCTGGAAACCCCCAAACAATTTTGGGACAAGCTAAAAACGCTGGATATGAAGGTGCTGGAATACTGCCCCAGCAATGGTATTGCCAGCTACCGGCAAAAATTTGCTTCGTATTATAATAAGATAGGCATAGCTGTTAACGCCGATAATTTTATGATTACCGAAGGCGCCAGCGAAGCACTTTCGTTTGTGATGATGACCTGCCTTGATGCGGGCGATGAAATAATTATACCCGAGCCGATGTATGCCAATTACATTGGGTTTGCCAGTGCAGGCAATATTAAGGTAAGGCCTATTTCAACCAGTATTGATAACGGGTTTGCCTTACCCCCTATTGATGCTTTTAAGGAATTGATAACACCAAAAACCAAGGCCATACTAATTTGCAACCCCAATAACCCCACCGGTTATGTTTACAGCAAAGAAGAACTGCTTACCCTGCGCGAAATATGCCTTGCCAATGACTTGTACCTTTTTGTAGATGAAGTTTACCGCGAGTTTTTATACGGTGGCAAAACTTTTTTTAGTGCGCTGAATTTAGAGGGAATGGATGAACAGGTAGTGGTGTTTGATTCGATATCGAAAAGGTTTAGTGCCTGCGGTGCAAGGATTGGGGCCATAGTAACGCGCAACAAACAGGTATTGAATACGGCTTTGAAGTTTGGGCAGGCCAGACTGAGCCCGCCATCGTTGGGGCAAATTGCCGCAGAAGATTTGTTTGACCTGGGGCAGGATTATTATGACGGCGTAGTGCGCGAATACCAAAAACGGCGCGATGCGCTGGTTGATGCCTTAAATAAAATACCGGGCGTAAAATGCCCGCTGCCATCAGGGGCTTTTTATGCCGTAGCCGAATTACCGGTTGAAAACAGCGATGATTTTTGCCAGTGGATGCTGGAACAGTTTTCGTACAAAGGCGCTACGGTGATGATGGCCCCGGCATCGGGATTTTATTCAACGCCGGGTTCGGGTAAAAGCCAGGTACGCATAGCTTATGTGCTTAAAACAGAGGATATGCTGGCGGCTGTTGAATGCCTTGAACAGGGCCTGAAAGCATACGCTCTGAAAGAGGTAGAAGCCTGAAATATTCCCTTTATAATTTTGCAAGCCCTTGAAAAACCTGTTTAACCGCTCGCCCTTTTTTATACGGTTGTTAAACTGGGAATATTGGCCCTTTTATGTAGTACATGCGCCGGTATTTGCCTACTATTTGTGGCTATCGTTAAAAGCGCGGTCGTTATTTTACTATTCAGCCTCTAACCCCTCCATAAAAACCGGTGGCATGTTTGGTGAATCGAAATGGGAGATTTTTGAACTAATGCCCGAAAGCATTTTGCCCAAAACCGTTATTGCCCGGGAAAATTATAGTGTTGCTGAAATAGAAAGTACGCTTGTAAAGAAAGGCATGGATTACCCGCTTATTGCCAAACCCGACCGGGGAGAGCGTGGCTGGAAGGTAAACAAA
>DASZPC010000201.1:0-4187 GCA_035550455.1 Chitinophagales bacterium
ACCCGGCGTACCATTGGTACCAGTAGGCCCGGTAGGTCCTGTGGCGCCTGTTGCTGCAGTATTATTGCCTTTAGCTGCATTCCAAGTGGAATTAGCGCCGGTAGCACCGGTGCTGATAAATGTTACCCACTCGCCGGGTGCAATGCTGATGGAAGATATACCATCAATTAATTCGGTGCCGTTTGCTTTTATAGTAAGTGTGGCCGATATAGAACCATTTTTGATAACATAAATACGTCCCTGAAAATTACCGGTGCCACTTATTGCTGCCGGCAAAGTAAAAGTAGCGGCAGTAGTACCCGTAAATGATAAATAATAATCGGCATCGGTTATAGTGTAGTCGGTTGTTTTGTTAGCCCATGCTGCCGAAAAGCTACCTACTACTGTAAGCTTGCTGCCGGGAGTACTGGTTCCAATACCTACATTTTTTTGGGCAGATAAATAAAGTACGCTTGCTATCATAAAAAGCACACTAAGAATCTTTTTCATAAGTTGTCCAAAGTTTTTTGTATTAAGTGTTAATGGTTTCTAAAGGTTCTATTGTTTAGTAATAATCAGCTTTCTCGAAAAATTCTTTCCATCTGCATTTATAATAGCGGTATAGGTACCACTGGCAAGCGGCGTTGTATCAAAATTTATATCATTATTGCCTTTCGTAAGTTGATGTGCTGTCGCTGAAATTTCTTGGCCAATAACATTGAACAGTTTAATATTAACAGCAATTTGTTTCGATGTAATGATATTGATACGGCTATGGTTGTTGGCAGGGTTGGGTATAGGTTCACTAACAATTAAAATATCACCTGTAGAAAGTTCGGCCTGAACAATATTAGTAGGTGTTTGTATGCCGTTGTAGTCGTATTGTACAAGACGGTAATAGTAAACAACTCCGGGGGTTACATCAAAATCATTGTAACTGTAGTTGTTAACCTGGGTAGAATTCCCATGGCCATTTACCCATCCCAAATCGGCAAAATTAATCCCATCGGTACTGCGCTGTATTTCAAACCCATTATTATTTATTTCTACGGCAGTGGTCCAGGCTACCTGTATGTATTGGTTATTTACCGGATAGGCCTCAAGTGCTGTAATTGTTACAGGCAATGCGTCCCACGATTGTGACTTACCCAGTGAAAAATCAGAAAAGCCGCTATAAATACCGCCGGGGATACCGGTACCGCTATAGCAGCCGGTGTTCATACTATAGGTAAGCAGGTCGTTAATATCAGAAACATCTTCAATCTGAGGTTCCCAATCGGCCTGGCTTGGGTCGTAACCATAGGTATCGTTTATGTCATCATATTTAAGCAACCTCCAGGTTTCAGAGGCATTGGGCGCACCATCGGTGGTAACAAAGTTATTCGGAAAAGCCTCAATATCGTATTGGTACTGCGAACCATTATTGGGGGAGGTAAAACTCCAATAGCCATGGCTGGCAATAGCATTGTTTTCAATAATTACCCATTGAGGGGTACCCCCGTTACAAAGGTTACTGGAAAAAAAACGGTTATAACCGGCATTGTCCAGGTAAGATGAGTTACCGGTGCAGCCGGTACAGTGGGTTGATATAGAACCAGCATAAACCCCGTTGGCGCTACTTTCTATATTGAAGAACTTACCCATAACACGGTCATTGCCGCTTCCGGGAACCGTATGGAAATTAAAGCGTACAGCATTGTAGCCATGCAGGCTGGTGCCAATCGGGTAAACAAAACTGGCGGCCGAACCAATTTTACGTTGCAGGCCACCGGTTGAACTTCCGGCGTAGCCTTTGGTTAAAATGTAGGCCGTTGCGGGGTTTCCATCAATAGAAAGTGAGGGATAACCTGCTATAGCATCCGTACTTCCATTTTGAATGTCAAGGGTATATTCATTGCCCGTGTTATCATCATAAATCTGCAACATGCCGCTGTTGCCCGAATTAGTGCCAGGTATTGAAGGATTATAAACGCTTGTAACCACTGGAGGAGTACCGAAAATGGAGGCACTGTTAAATACCAGTGAGCCCTTAACTGTTACATCGGCCTCAAGCTTTACAATACTGGCAGATGTAGATTGGTCAAGAACCAAGTTGTAAAGATATGCTGAAGATGAATTTAGTGAACCATATATGTGCTGGATACCGGTACCGGTAAATTTCACAGCCCGGTCGGTTGAAGATGTACTATTATCGTATTGGAACTTTGCCCCGTCGATATTGTTTAAATCACCATCTATCTCCAGGATACCATTATTGGTAAAGGTATCGTTGGCGCCCAGAGAGTTGTTATCATTAGTTACGGTTCCCTGAACATGTACTAACGCCCCCTGCTGTATATAAACACCGGATCCGGTGTTATAAAATTCGGATTGACAAAAACTAAATAAGAACGAAAGGGTTGCGGTAAATAGTGCAATTAACTTTTTCATGGTGTTTCACAGAACAAAAATGCTGCTGCATTGTTTATGGGTGCTTCAAATACGGCGCGAAAAAAAATCAAACAAATCAATTAACCTAAATATCAAGGTTAAACCATTGTAAAATATGTGCACCGGTGGTACATGGCAATATCATTGGTAAAAGGTAATGAAAACAAAACCTTAAGCTAATATTGGTAGAGATAAACACAGTTTTTAAAAACTTAATGTGTTTTTATCGAAAGCAAAAATCAATTGTATTTAACAAATTTACATGTTAAAATAAGTCTGGTAACAGGTATTCCGGTGTACCGTTTGTTTACAGGATATTATAAACTTAACAACTGGTTAAAACCACAGGGTTTGTTTTTTACTGACGGCTTAGCGTGAATTGATTCTAGTAGGCCCGGCTTTGGTTGCCTTCCATATAGTTAACAAAAGCCTTGTTGGCCACCCTGTTACCGCCGGGTGTTGGATAATCGCCCGTAAAATACCAATCGCCCAGGTTTTCGGGGCAGGCCTGGTGTAGTGCATCTATGGTTTGGTACATAATCCGCACATCGGCAAAAATGTTATCGGGACGTACAATCTCTGATATTTTAGCCGAAATTTCTTCGGGTGTAAAAAGGCCGTATAATTCTTTTACATGGTTGACAGACTCTTCATTGTTGTTTAGTTCACTCTCTTTACACTTGTTGTAAACCTCCTGAAGTTTTGAATCAAGATTGCGCTCTTTTATCAACTCAATCAGTGAACGGAAAGCAATGAAGTCGTACATCCGGCTCATATCAATACCATAGCAATCGGGATACCTGATTTGCGGCGCCGAAGAAACTACGATAATTTTTTTCGGGTTTAACCTGTCAAGAATGGAAAGAATGCTTTTTTGAAGTGTTGTGCCCCGCACAATAGAGTCATCAATTACCACCAGGGTATCGGTATGTGGTTTTACCGAGCCATAAGTAATATCGTACACATGGCTTACCATTTCATCGCGCGAAGTGTCATCGGTAATAAATGTGCGTGCCTTTACATCCTTTACTGCAATTTTTTCAACGCGGGGCCTCAGGTCAACCAGCCGCTTCAACTCATCCGCGTTCATGTTTTTATTTTCTGAAAGTTGTTTGAACTTGTACTCGTTCAAATAATCTTCAAGGCCTTTCAGTAAACCGTAAAATGCAACTTCGGCTGTATTGGGTATGAAGGAAAAAACGGTGTTGTCAAAATCGTAGTTTATAGCTTCAAGAATGGCAGGGGTAAGTAATTTACCTAATTGTTTTCTTTCGCTGTAAATATCGCGGTCGGTGCCCCGGCTAAAATATATCCTTTCAAAACTGCACGATTTCTTTTCGCCCGGTTCGCGTATCAAATCGTGTTTTACACGGCCATCCTTTTTTACCACCAGTGCATGCCCGGGTTGCACCTCAAATATTTTATCAAAAGGCACATTAAAGGTGGTTTGTATAGCGGGGCGTTCGCTGGCTACCACCACTACTTCGTCATCGTAATAGTAATAAGCAGGGCGGATTCCATTAGGGTCCCGCAATACAAATGTGTCGCCATGGCCAAACATGCCTGCCATAGCATAGCCCCCGTCAAAATCTTTTGCCGAGCGGGATAGTATTCTGCGTACGCTCAGTTCCTTTATAATAAAATCGGTTATCTCTTTATTAGTGTAGCCACGGTCTTTGTATTTATCAAATATTTTCTGCACCTCGTCATCCAAAAAATGGCCTATTTTTTCCATTACGGTAATAGTATCGCTTCTCTCGCGCGGATGCTGGCCCAGG
>DASZPC010000202.1:0-3902 GCA_035550455.1 Chitinophagales bacterium
AGTAAAACTGGCTAAGGTGGCCGATAACTCGCCTGCATTTTTAAAATACCTGGATAAGCAGGGCATTGGCCTAAATGATACTTTGTTTGTAAAAGAAGTGCAGGAGTTTGACCAATCGGTTTTAGTGGAGTTAAAAGGTAAAAAAGAAGTATTCCTCAGCCACGAGGCCGCCCGGAAAATACTGGTAGAATAAACCGCTTTATCCAACGTTAAAAAACTAAATACAGGCATGATGAAAAAACCGATTTTAGTTTTGTTACTTGCAACTGGCTTAATGGCTATGGACCCTGCTAAAAAACACACAATGCTCTGCCTCGGCGATTCGTACACCATAGGCGAATCGGTGCATGAAAACGAGCGTTTCCCTATGCAGGCCGTACAGTTGTTAAAAGGCAAAGGCCTTGATTTTGATAAGCCGGTTATTATTGCCAAAACCGGGTGGACCACCGACGAATTGCAAAAAGGGATTACCGATGCCCATGTATCGCAAAAGTTTGATTACGTAACGCTGTTAATTGGCGTAAACAACGAATACCGTGGCCGCGATGCGGAAGAATACCGCAAGCAATTTGATGAACTGCTGAATACCGCCATTGATTATGCCAACGGAAAACGCAGCCATGTTTTTGTAATATCTATACCCGATTGGGGCGCCACCCCTTTTGCCGCCAACGACCCACGCCAGCGTTCGCGCGATGTAATAGCACAGGAAATAAACCACTTTAATGCCATTAACCACGAAGAAGCCGTAAAGGCCAAAGTAAATTATGTGGATATAGGCCCTATTGCCCGCCGCGCCATACGCGAGCCCGATTTAACCGCCGAAGATAACCTGCACCCATCGGGTAAAATGTATGCCGGGTGGGCTAAACTACTGGCCGATGCTATTGCAAGGGTGAAGTAAGAAATTGGTATTGAGTATTCATCTCTCACCTTTCACCTTTCGCTAACACTGTTTTACATCAATCTCATCATCACTTCGCTCAGGTAATCGCCGTTACCGGGGCCAAACCAGCCCATAGTGCGCGTTTCGTAAGTATTTAAACCATACCAGCGGCTATCGGTTACATAACCAATATAACCGCCGTTAAAACTGGTAACTATTAAATGCAGTTTTTTTGATTTTGCTACTGAATCAATCGGGCCTATCAGCTCGCCCGAAAAATCGCAAGGGGACCCTTCAAATTCTATATCCCCAATCCTGAATGTGTTGATATATACATGCTCATCGCCAAACAGTTTTTTAAACAGCCAGGGCCGTATAGCGATATGGGGGGTAACCCTTAGGTCAGGCTCGCGCAAATACAAAGGCACATGCAGCATATTCATTGACCTGCAATAAGCAGTGGGGATGCTGTCAAAACTATCTAACACCAAATTACCCACCCCATAAGCCATATACAGGGCCTCGGCTTCCTGGTTTTTTACAAACTCAAAAGGCCCGTGGCTGCCCACCTCACCGGCACTGTAACAACTAAAATTTATTTTGCCCATCTTATTCAAATCGGTCATCATAATACCCGCCCAGTCGCCCGAAAGGCTCATCAGGTTTTCATGAAACACAGTACAATGCGCCGAAAAAACAACCATAGCGGCCCGTTGGCCGTTATCCTTTTCAATTTTCACTATCCGCAGCATCGAGTCAACCCTGCCGCTATCGTGTACCAACCGGTTATATACCAGGTGTTGTGTGGCAAATTCGCCATAGCCAATTTTTGCCGGGGTACAATTTTTCTCGGCCGCCAAAATTGCGCCCGAAATTTTTTGCGCTATAAAAGCAGGTATGCGGCTGTCGTACTTACCTGCAAAAATTTCACCTACGTATGAGTTGTGCCATGCCCCAATACTGGTATGCGTATGTGTGGCAGTAAAATAAATATTACGGGTATCAAAGCCTTCTTTTACCAGCAGCGAATCGAACATTTTGGTAACCAGCGGGGGGATAATCAGCAGGTCGGCTGATACATAGCCTATTTTTTTATTACCCTGCTTAAACACAAAAGCACGCACATAAATGGAATCATGCACCCCTTCAAAATACTTACCACCCCGTTTTGCATCAATAGCAATAGGTGTACCAAACGGTGGCAGCAGGTTAACCGAGGCCCAGCCTACGTTAATAACGCCCGTATCGTTTGAGGCATAAGGGACAGTTTGCTCTATGGCATCTAATTCTCTTTTATAAAAGGATGTTTCGCGATAGGGGGTTGTATCAAGAGGCTTAAAACAGGCCACAGCCACCACAACCAGCAATACCACAACTGCCAAAACCAGCCATGCTAAATATTTAAATATTTGCTTCATGCTGTAAATTTCTATTTTTAAATGAAATAAAGTTCATGGCAGGCATATTCGACCGGTTTAAACATTTCCCCAAAGCAGCCCCATACATAGTGGTAACCGAAACCGCCGAGCGGTTTAGTTATTACGGTATGAAAACCATACTCACCACTTTCCTTATATCGCAGTTTTTTAACCCTACACGCAACCCGGCGCTGCAGCAAACCGCCGAGGCACATTCCAACGAGGTTACCCACCTTTTTATAGCCCTGGTTTACTTTTTATCAATTATGGGCGGGCTTTTAGCCGATTATGTATTTGGCCGGTACTGGACCATCCTGTTGCTATCCATAGTTTACTGCATTGGCCATGCCTTTCTGGCTATGTTCGATACCAACTACACACTTTTCTTTGTGGGCCTCATACTTATCGCCCTTGGAGCGGGTGGCGTAAAACCCAATGTATCGGTAATGGTGGGCGACCAGTTTGATAACGAAAACGATTCGGGTATTGCCAAGTTGTACGATATATTCTATTTCGGCATCAATATAGGGGCGTTGTTTTCAAACCTTATTACACCGGTACTTAAGGAAAGCCGCTATGGCGCGCCCCTGGCCTTTGGCGTGCCGGGCATTTTAATGTTTATGGCCCTGGTGGTTTTTTATATGGGCCGCAAGCGCTATAAAATAAAAATGCCCAAAGACACCCGTAAAGAAGACAACACCCCTTTATGGCAGCAACTTAAATCAGTATGGAAGGTGCTGGTGGTATTTGCCTTTATACCCTTCTACTGGGCCTTGTACGACCAAAGCGGCAGCGAGTGGGTAATACAGGCGGGTAAATTAGACCTTCATTTTTTAGGTATTGAATGGCTACAGGAACAAATACAAACTGTAAATGCCTTTTTAATTTTGGTGATGATACCGCTTTTCTCATTTGGTGTTTACCCTTTGCTCGAAAAACTGGGGGTGCGTGTTACGGCGCTGCGCAAAATTGGCTGGGGCTTAATAACCCTTGTTGTCACCTTTGTGCTGGTGGCATGGATACAGCTACAAATTGACAATGGGGTTAAACTGAATGTAGCCTGGCAGCTTTTAGCCTATGTACTGCTTACAGTTTCAGAAATACTTGTTTCTATAACCGGTTTGGAATACGCTTTTTCCGAGGCCCCAAAATCCATGAAAAGCACCATTATGGCGTTGTTTTTCATGACCGTATTTCTGGGCGATATATTTGACACCTATATTAATCACAACATACAGCAAGGCGGCTTTTTCAGCCATTATACCGGTGCGGCTTATTATTGGCTGTTTACCGGCATAATAGCGGCCAATGCACTGCTTTACTACGTAGCTGTTTACGGGTTAAAAATACACGATACTAATACACAGGGCTAACTTGTTATAATTCCCTCTTTCTGAATTTAAGGGTAATGGTGGTACCCACCCCTTCCTGCGAAGTGGCGCTTATGCTACCCTTGTGCAACTCTACAATACGGCGGCAAATAGCTAGCCCCATGCCCGAGCCACGATAGGTAGCCGAGTTACCTAACCGGCGGAACATTTCAAAAACCTGCTGATTGTATTTATTATCGAAACCCACCCCGTTATCGGCTATGGTAA
>DASZPC010000203.1:0-3702 GCA_035550455.1 Chitinophagales bacterium
GAAAGCTCAAGTTACTATAATTTTTACCTTTGAAAAGTTAATGAATTGCAAAAAAACCGGCCAAAAGCACCGGTTGAACAAAGCCAAACACTATAATTTCTGAACCGGTTATTCAACCTCAAAATCAATAAGTTAATTAGCCTGCAGGCCTTTCAACTGCTGCGCTACGGGGCGTTTTTGCTTATTAATATAGGCTTTGCCAAGCTATTGTTGCCACCGGGGGTTATAGGACAGTTTGAAACCTTTGTGCTGGTAAGCGGCATGGTAAGTTTTTTTTGGGTAAGCGGCATTATTAACTCGCTGGTGGCTTTATACCCAAAGAAAAGCCCCGGTGAACAGGAGGACCTGATATTTAACACGTTTATTGCTTTGGTGCTACTAAGTGCAGTTGCTGCCGGCGGCCTGCTGTTGTTTGCAGATAACCTGCTGGCCTTTTTGCATAAAAACGAAGGTAACAGCACCATAAGGCTGGCCGTTTTTTACGTGTTGTTCAGCACCCCTGCATTTATAGGTGAGTATGTGCTGTTTTTGCACGATCGGAAAAAGGAATTACTGCTATATGGCATAGCTTGTGCCCTGCTAATACTTGCGGCGGCCTTAGTGCCGGTTTTGCTGCACCTGCCTGTTGCTTATGCTATGGAGGGGCTGGTGGTTTTTGCCATGCTGAAACTGGCCTACACGCTGGTTGTTATTGGCCGTTACGGCACTTTCAGGTTTAATGCGGCGCTGCTTATTCAAACATTAAAGTTTTCGCTGCCGCTTATACTATCGGTATTTGTATCGGGCTCGGCAGAATATATTGACGGGATAATAGTAAAGGGCAAGTTTGACGATATGTTTTTTGCCATTTACCGTTATGGCGCGAAGGAACTGCCTATACTATTAGTAGTAGCCAATACCCTTAGCACGGGAATGATACCGGCTATTTCGGCCAACCTGGAAGATGGATTGAAAGAATTGAAAGAAAAATCGGGCAGGCTGATGCATATTTTTTTCCCGATAAGCATTGTCCTGATGCTGGCCAGCCCTTATTTGTACCTGCATGTATTTAACAGCAGTTTTATTTACAGCGCACTTATATTCAACATTTACCTGCTGCTGGTTATACCCCGGGTGCTTTTTCCGCAAACCATACTTATAGGGCTGCACCGGCCCAGGTTTGTGCTTATCTCATCTATTATAGAAATTATCATCAACGTTTCGGTAAGCGTTTACCTTGCCGATAAGGTTGGGTTGGCCGGAATTGCCGCCGGAACCTTTGTTGCCTATACCTTCGACAAGCTTTTTTTGATGGCAGTGGCATTTTGGGTGTTTGGCATCAGCCCAAACCGCTATGTTAAACTAATACCGTACCTTGTGTATGTAACCCTGCTGCTTGTTGCCTTTTTTGCAGGACTTGTTTTGTTACAAAACATTTAAGCCATAAAGCGCCATTTAACGAATCAACTATTTGATTATCAGTCAATTATTTGATGTGAGCAAGATTAGTAAGCCTACTGAAACCTTTTGTGAGTTTGGGGCGTAAATCCAAACATCACGAACAGCTAACAGGAGATTATGAAAACTCTTTACACTTTAATAGCAGCCGCCTTACTAACCACTTCGGCCACTGCAAAAACTTACACAGTAAATTCGGGTAAATGGACGGACGCCACCGTATGGGGCAACCAATACCCCGGCACCACTATTACCGCTAACGATGTGGTAATAATAACCGGCCAGGTAACCATGAATACCGGTATTGTAGTAGAAGGCACCCTGAAAGTAGAAAAGGGCGCTGCGATGGTTGGGATGAAAGACCTGGTAATATCGAAGAACGGTAAGTTTGAGAATAACGGCAACACCGTAATGAACCGCATCATAAACGAAGGCACCATTAACAATAACCTGATAATGGAAGCTATGAGCGATATTGAAAATAAAGGCAAAATTGAGAACAATAACAACATGGTTGCCGGTAACAATTTTGACAATTACGATGGCAACGCCACCGGTACACAGGGTGCTTATTTTATCAATAACACGATATTGACCTCGCCGGATGCTGCTTTCGGCAAAGAAGTGAAGGTGTTTTATGGCAACGCCATTGAAAATTCAATGAACGTCCCCGCACAAGACGAGGCGATGATTTTAACTGCCAGCCTTAGCGATGGTTTAGGCGTGGTACTGAGTGTTGAGGGCAACACCCAAAACAATGTTACTGCTTACAACATTGAAAAGAGCACCGACGGACAAAACTTTTATGTATTGCAAAATGTAAACGCTAACGGCAAAGGTTTAAACTATACGGACACCGATGTAAAAAGCGCCCTTACTTATTACCGCGTAACGGCCGTAAACAGCAACGGCGAGCAGGTAGTATTACCGGTTGCAGCCGTTAAAGCGCCAACCGCCATGCTCACAAACAACACTAACAACTAAAGGAAAGAAACTTTACTAAACACACTATTAAATGCGGGCCCCGTAAGACCCGCTTTTAATATTTTATAAGGGGAAGCAATTTTTAGGCCTGTAAAACTTTACCCAAAACCTTAGCCATGGTTTCGCCGATAGTGGCGGGAGATTCGACAACAGTAATTCCGCAACTGCGCATAATTTCCATTTTGGCGGCAGCGGTATCGTCCTTCCCTCCTATTATGGCGCCAGCATGGCCCATGCGGCGGCCAGCGGGGGCAGTTTGGCCAGCTATGAAACCAACTACCGGCTTAGTGCCGTTTTCTTTTACCCAACGGGCGGCTTCGGCCTCCAGGTTACCGCCAATTTCGCCAATCATGATAATGCCTTCGGTATCGGGGTCGTTCATAAACAGTTCCACCGCTTCGCGGGTAGTGGTGCCAATAATAGGGTCGCCACCAATACCAATGGCAGTTGAAATGCCCAAACCGGCTTTAACCACCTGGTCGGCAGCTTCGTAAGTAAGGGTACCTGATTTTGAAACAACGCCAATTTTGCCCTTTTTGAAAACAAAGCCCGGCATAATGCCCACTTTGGCCTCGCCGGGGGTAATAACACCAGGGCAATTAGGGCCAATAAGGCGGGTATTTTTATTCTGTAAATAAGATTTTGCTTTTACCATATCCTGCACGGGTATGCCTTCGGTAATACAAACCACCAGCTCCACACCGGCATCGACGGCTTCCATAATGGCATCGGCAGCAAAGGCCGGTGGTACAAAAATGATGCTCACATTGCAACCGGTGGCTTTTCGGGCATCGGCCACGGTATTAAATACGGGTTTATCTAAATGGGTTTCGCCCCCTTTGCCGGGTGTTACACCGGCCACTACATTAGTGCCATATTCAATCATTTGCTGGGCATGAAAGCTCCCTTCCTTGCCGGTAAAGCCCTGAACAACAATCTTTGAATCCTTATTTACTAAAACGCTCATTACCTGTTAGTTTATAGTTGTGTAAAATAGTAATTCCCAAACATCAAAATTGTGCACGCATGCGCAAATCTTTTAAAAAATCAGATGCGAATATAAAATCAAAAAGTTCACCTTCGGTTATCTGCATTATTTCAGTGTTGGTGCCTTCCCAGTATTTATAGCCTTCGTGAAGAAAAACCACTTTATCGCCAATACCCATTACCGAGTTCATATCGTGCGTATTAACCACCGTAGTAATCTGGTATTCCATTGTTATTTCGCGGATAAGGTGGTCAATTACAATAGCGGTTTTAGGGTCGAGGCCAGAGTTTGGT